>JANPPN010000224.1:0-7856 GCA_031428535.1 Bdellovibrio sp.
TTTTGCAAGACGCGACTAAAGAGCAACACAGACTAGCCGAAAGGTACATTAACAACAACGACCCAGACTCGACAGATTCGAAACCGAGAGAGCTTAACGGAGTGACTGCCAATAAGTTTTCGCTAATAGGGAAGAAAAAGATGAGAGCAAGTCAAAAACGTGTACAACCGGGAACTTTTGCCTAAGAAACAAAGCCCCGTCTATGAAAGAGGTCTACAATGGGAATGAGAATATCAACAAACGTAGCTGCATTAAACGCTCAACGCGTAATGACTACTAACTCTAGAGAAATGCAAAAGAGCATGGCTCAGTTATCAACCGGTTCAAGAATCACTAAAGCCGGAGATGATGCTGCAGGTTTAGCGATCAGTGAAAATTTAAAATCACAGATCCGCTCGTATGGTCAGGCTTCTCGAAATGCGAACGATGGTATTTCGATGATGCAAACGGCTGAAGGCGGTATGGGAGAAGTTTCAAATATTATCACGCGACTTCGTGAACTGGGTGTGCAGTCTGCATCTGACACTATCGGTGACCAAGAACGATCATTTATTTCAAAAGAAGCTGACGCATTGAAGTCAGAAGTTCAGCGTATAGCGGATTCAACTTCATTCGGTTCACGTAAATTATTGGATGGTAACGGTGGCGTTTATGATATTCATGTCGGTACTTCAGCAAACGAAAGTACAGACTGGATTTCCTATGACGCCGGCGCAGCAAATGTCACCAGTGATCATTTAGGTATTGCCGATTTAGATTTCAACTCTAAAGACGGTGCAAGAGCGGGTTTAGCGGCATTAGATGCAGCACAATCAACAGTGAACGGTTCACGCGCAACTTTGGGTGCATTACAGAACAGATTGACTTCAACTACAGATGTAATTGGTACAATGGTTGAAAACATGAGTGCAGCTAATTCACGTATCCGCGACACAGACGTGGCTTCATCAAGTTCTGAGTTGGCCCGTAATAATATTTTATTACAAGGTACAACAGGAGTTTTGTCTCAGGCAAATCAGTTACCGCAACTGGCACTTAAGTTAATCGGTTAATTTTCAAGTTATTCAAGTTTTTTGGGTGGGGTGTGAATGACCTCCGCCCTGTCCAAAAAAATTCTTGTCGAAGGTCTAGGTCACTAGACCTTCGTTTTTTTGGTTTAAGTTCAACCGGAAAAATGCCGATAGGTTCGGTATGAATATCCGGAATATGCTCGGAAATGCCGCTCCAATTGCGCCCGCCACCAGTGCGGCAAAGGTTGAGCGACCCATTAAAACAGATTCATCCCACGACCGTGATCCCCAAGGTCAGCAATATTCTCAACAAGAAAAACATAAAGAAAAAATGACGACTGAACAGTTTGAAAAGGCCATCGCTATACTGCGTAAAAAAGACTTCATTAAAGATATGAACTGGCTGGTTTCAAGCTTGATTGAAAACGATGTGAAATACGCCTGGGTGCAGGACTCGCACGGCGACACCATTCGTAAAATAATAGAATATGACCTCTGGGAAGTCTTCAACGACTCAAGCGTTGAGGAGACCAAAGGCCAACTCCTGAAAAAAACCGCTTAAAAGGGCTATTTTTGCCTACCCGCACTTTGTCTAAGCCAATCAATTGACTCACGTATCAGTGCAATTCTCTGAAATAATAAAAGAGATACAAGTGTCTTCAATTTCATGGAGGAAATGAAGTGCCCATACGCCTTAACGGATTAGCAAGTGGAATGCCGGCGAATTTAGTCGATCAAGTGATCGAAGCCGAACGCGTGCCCGTTAAGTTAATGCAGGATCAAAAAGTTAAAATCGAAGACAAAGTAAAACTGGTTACGGATCTCGAAACAAAAATCACCGATATCGGCAAGGCGCTCGGCAGTGTTATCGGAGCAAAAGGTTTCGTCGATAAAAAACTCAATTCCAGTTTTCCGGAAATTGTAAATGGTACTCTCGATCCGGAGCGTGCTGATTCCGGAGAATGGGTGCTCGAAGTTCTGCAGTTGGCAAACAAACCGAGCGTGGTTACGGGGGGCTTTCCGGATAAAGACAAAACCACCATGGGCGTCGGTTATATTAAATTCGATACGGTTGACGGCGAAAAAGTAGTTTACATCAATGAGGACAATTCGACGCTGGATAAAATTGCGATGCAGATCAACAATTCCGGAATCGGTATCAGAGCTGTTGTGGTGAACGACCGCACCGATAAAGAAGACAGCTATCGTCTGGAAATAGCAGGATTGAAAACCGGTGAGGACAATCAGGTAAAATTTCCGACCGTCTATTTTCTGGACGGCGAGCGCGACTTCGAGTTTACCGGTTCGAATGTCGCCCGAAATGCAAAGTACCGGCTTGACGGACACGAATTTGAATCGACTGAGAACATGATTACGGATCTGATTCCCGGCGTTACCCTCGATTTAAAAAAAGCCCAGCCGAACCAGCCGATCAGAATAAACATTACTGAAAATTACGAAATTATATCCGGAAAAATTAAATCTTTCGTGGATGCCTATAATGCGGCTCTCGGTTTTATCCAGAATCAGAACAAGCTGGCTCAAGACAAAAACGGAAACCCGCGTTTAGGGCCACTCGGCGGCGACAGTATGCTGCGAATGACTGAAAGCCGGATGCGCGAAATAATTCAGGGTGTGCAACAAACGAACAGTAAATTCAGCCGGATAATCGAGTTAGGAGTTGAATTTAACCGGAACGGTACGCTCAATTTCAATCAGGAAAAATTCGCGAAAATTGTCAATTCCGAGCCGCTCGAAGTTGTTGAATTCTTAAAGGGTGATTTGATCAAGACCGGATTTATCACGAATATGAAAAACCGCCTGAATGTTCTAGTTGACCCGCAGAACGGGCCGGTATCAAGCCGTAAGAAAAACATGCAGGATCGGACTCGCCAAATAGACAAAAGGATAGAGTCGAAAGAAAAGTCACTTGAGAAGAGGGAAGTTCAGTTGAGAAATCAGTTTGCAAAAATGGAAGAAGCGATGTCGAAAATTCAAACACAAGGTGCTGCAGCACAGGCATCTTTAAGCGGAACAGGGGGTAAATAATGTCAAGTCAGTACAGTAAGTACAAGAAAACAGCGGTGCTCAGCGCGAGCCGTGAACAGATTTTATTAATGCTTTATGAGGGCGCAATAAGATTTACAAAGTTGGCGATACAGGCAACCGAACAAAAAAAGATTGCCGAACGCGGGCACAACATCATCAGAGCATTTGATATCATTCTTGAATTGCACGCCACGCTGGACCACAAAGTTGGGGGCGAATTAGCTGCGCAGTTGGAGCAATTGTACGTGTTCATGATGGACAAATACACGCAGGCGAATATAAAGGGCGATGTTGATGCACTGAAGGCCAATCTGAAAGTGCTAGAAAATCTCTATGATGGCTGGAAGCAGGCCGTCGACAAACTTAAAAAAGAAAACGAACAAAAAGGGGGAGCCGCATGATTCGATTAATACAGTTCTTAAATGAAAAGAACCATTTTCTCGAGAAGTTTTATTCGCTGAATGAATCAGAGATTACCCGGCTCGAAGCGGGAAAATTCGATGATCTTGAACTGTTCTATAATCAGCGTGAGGATCTGCTAAAAATCATAAAATATATTGATGCACAAATACACAAAGCCCATATGTTACATAAGGATATCGTTGGCCAATTTTCAGAAGAACAAAAAACTGAAATCCGCGAATCTTTGCGTACTAAAGAAGCTTATGTAAGACGGATTCTCGAGCAAGATCTTCAGGTGTTAGGAATGATCGATGATGCAAAATCAATGATCATTAAAGAGCTGAAGGGTATGCAGAAAACACGCAGAGCGCTGACCGGATACAAATCCGGGGCGGCCTGAATTTTTTAAGCTGAAATTTGGATCATCAGCCAGTCAGAGTTTTGACTGGCTGTCAGAGTTAAGCAGACCTGCTTATTAATTACAAATATCAGATTCAATAATTTAGAGATAGCTACTTGGCACTATGATTGCTCTTGAAATAAAGATAACTAAATGCGACTTATGATGAGTCGTTTTTTTATTTGGAGGGCACGATGCCGCAATCGAATTTAGTCTTTGGTCTTGTCGAAAAAGATTTTCAACATCACCGATACACATCAGCGATGATGAAGCTGGTCAGTTTATCAAACACTCACAGCAATGACCTTGAGTTTCTGGCGCTGCTGGCGCGAACCCAAAAGGCGCTGGCCGACTTCACGGGTCTGATCAAAACGCTGCAGGTGGCGGCCGAAATTACCAAGTCTGCTACGGATCGAATTAAATTGATGACCCTTCTTTATTCGCAGGGCCGGTTGAACGAAGCGCTTGATGTAGGACTTTTGCTTCAGGAAATGACCCTGACGCCTGCTGAAACCAAAATGCTTTCGCACTGTCTGGTAAAAATATATGTTGAATTCAGCGATCACGAAGGCCTGCAGGAAGTTATATCAGTCAGTGAAAATGCCTTAAATGACGATGTGCTGTTGTGGGCCAACGGCCTTGTGCATCTTGCATTTGGCGAAAAAAACGATGCACTCGATTGTTTCAGAAAAGCTGTTCTTGTTAACAATCTGAATGATCAGGCTTGGGTAAGTCTTTCGATCCTGCACGTGGAGATGGGTGATCGCGAGTTAGCGATGGCAAATCTGGAGCGGGCCCTTGATGCTAATCCGACTAATTCAATCGGACTTAAGCTGATGACTAAATGGTACCACCGAGATGCCGAACAGACGGCCAACATGATGAATAAAGTGCGACACTACCTGGCGCAATATGAATTTGATGAAGAAATCAGTCTTTGCCATCTCCAGATGCTGAAAGAAGCCAATGACCTCGGTTCCGCAAGATTTGAAGTCGAAAAGCTGCTTCTGAACTACCCGGGAAATTCAAAATATGCATTGATGAAATCTGATATGAAAAAAATGTCAGAAGATGGTATGAAAACGCAGATATAATGTGATATTCTCTGCGGGTGTTAGTTGAAGTTCAAAACCGATATAAAGCTGAATGTCTTGCTTCGCTTGATCAATTCGACCGGGCAGGCTGTTTTTACAGTGTCGTTGAATCTTCGGTAAACAACCAAACACAACCCGATTTGATTATCGGCGATCTTGCCTATCTTGAAAACTTTGTTGAAAAACCGGTTCAAAAAATTCTGGTCTCGGGACCCGGTGCAATTTCCGATAACGACCTTCACAGGATTTCACGTCAGGGTAATCTTTTTATAGTTGAAAACGCCGACAGGCAGCAATTGGTGCCGGTGCTGAATTCGATTAAAAATGAATCCGAAAAAAAACAGCAGGTTCAGTTCATCAAAGCCGAAATTCAGAAGAAACGAAAAAATCTTGAGTTTCTGAACAATCAGCTTTCAAGCGAATCTGAAAGAAAAATTGAAAGCCTAGAAAAATCTCATATTGAAGAGACTGAAAAAAATCAGAACGAAAAGAGCCTGCTGCATTTTCTTGATTTTATTCAATCGGAATCTATCGGCGACGATTTTATCGCAAAGATGTTCCGCTTCATCTGGAAAGATCTGAAAAAACTCAGCCGGCTGCATTTGATCGGGTTGAGTATGACCACGCATTCCGGAAAATCAAAAATTCTTTTTTACGATGGCACGGCCGAGTCTACAAGTATCGCCGGCGTCGACTTTTCAACGGGTAAAATCTCGGGCCAACTGGCTTCGGTCTGGGGGCGCCCGGTCGGTAAAATTATGTTCTGGCAATTGCCCGAGAGTTCGCGCGAGGCTTATCTGTTTCTTGAAGTCGTGAACCCGCAAACTGATTCCGATAAAATTAATTCCTATTTTAATGAGCGAATTGCCGTATTGAGTATGTATCTTGATCGTTGGATGATTGAAAAAGAAATCGAAGTGGTGGTTGACCGCTGGAAAAATACTTTTAAGTCTTTTTCAGGTTCGACGCACGTTATCGATGAAAACTTCAGGATTTATCAATCGAATTATCCACACACCACCGGTGACTATTGCTACAAAGTGCTGGCTAAACGGAGTACGCCGTGCGAAATGTGCCCGGTTATCAAAAACCGCAATACAAATTTTTTGCTCAAGGATGACATGAGTGTAAAGACGTATTATTCCCAGTTTAAATTTCAAGCAAAGAAATATTATTTTGTAATTTATGAGGATGTGACGAAGCTGAACCTGCTACATTCGCATATTATCCAGACTGAAAAAATGTCGACTCTGGGCAGGCTCGGAAATCATCTGGCGCATGAGCTGAATAACCCTCTGGCCGGAATAAAATCCTACGTGCAGACGCTGCTGGATGAGCGGCAGCCGAGTTCAAACTTGCCGACAACCGCCAAGTCTGATTTAACCGAAATACTCAAGGCAACAGTTCGCTGTCAGAAAATCATAAAAAATTTCATTGATTTCAGTCAAAAAAAAGAACCCTCGCTCGAAAAAATTCAATTTGCAGAAGTGTTGCAGAATACGCTGGTGCTTTTGAAAACTGCACTTCGGTCGCACCGGATTTTTGTCGATCTGAAAAGTGACGAAGTACTGGCCAATTCGCACGACCTTCAACAGGTGCTTTTTAATTTAATTAAAAATTCCTGTCAGGCCATGCAGGAAGCCGGTGTGGGAGCCGGCTCGATCAAAATATACCATGAGCTTTCCGAAGGAAAGATTCTGTTTCACATTGAAGACACCGGTAAAGGTTTTACAAAAGAAATGCTGAAAAATGCATTTCAGCCTTTCATGACAACCAAGCAGCAGGGCGAGGGCACAGGTTTGGGCCTTTATCTGTCTAAAAAGCTGATGAACAATATGTGTGCCGATCTGCAGATCACGGCCTCGAGCGACAAAGGAGCGAAAATTTCCCTGATTTTTGACAAGCTGTGAAATTTCTGGTGGTCGACGACGAGCTGCTGATCCGAAAATCTCTGATCCGGGCATTTGCCATGGCCGGTTTTGAATGTGACGAGGCTGAAAACGGGCTGCAGGCCCTCGAAAAAATAAATCGCTATAACTATCGGGCCATTTTGCTGGATGTCATCATGCCGGATAAGAACGGCTATGAAGTGCTGCTTGAAATGAAAAAGCAAATTCCGGTTTTTATTATATCGGCCTTTACCGGCGACGACACCAATATCGGTTATATTCAAGCCGACCCGCGCGTCGTCGAGTACATTTCGAAACCCTTCGAAGATATATTCTCAATTGTAAAACTGGTTGTGGGTAAAACATGAGAATCATTTCAGGACGCTTTAAAGGGCGGGTGCTCAGTTCCTTTCAGGCCGATCATATCCGGCCCACCACCGATCGGGTTAAAGAAACACTTTTTAATAAATGGATGACCGATGTTGAGGGGGCCCGCGTGCTGGATTTATTTGCGGGTACCGGGAATCTGGGGCTTGAATCCCTTTCCAGAGGCTGCGATCATGTTGATTTCGTGGAAATGAACTTAAAATCCATCCAGATTCTGAAAAAGAACATCGAACTTTTGAAGCTGCAGCCTGCTGAGTTCAGTATTCATAAGCAAGATGTACTGCAGTATCTCGCAAAGTATAAAGCTGCACCCTATAATCTGATTTTGGCCGACCCGCCATTTACCGAAAAGATGGCCCATGACGTGATGCAGGCTATTGATGCCAGCAGGTGTTTTACGGACGGAACGCTGATTGCGATTGAGTCACATAAAAAAGAGCGCATGGATGAGGCGTATACGAATATTTATCGCTATGACTTCAGAGATTACGGCGATAAAGTACTTTCTTTCTTTGCCAAAAAAGCGCAAGATTAGCTCATGCCAAAAATAGCAGTTTACCCCGGAAGTTTTGATCCCATTACGACCGGCCATCTTGATATCATCGAACGTATTTCGCATATTTTC
>JANPPN010000225.1:0-5611 GCA_031428535.1 Bdellovibrio sp.
ATTTTCGTTATGGCGACCATAACGAAAACTTTGACAAACAAAGTAACTTTGGACGTCCGGTTTTTGTTTTCAACCGCGCGACCGGCGAAAAGCCAGTACCTAAAGAAATGCTCGACCACCTATTATCTGGTGGCGTCACTCCGGATATTTCACTGATGTATGATCGCTGGCAAAAGTATAATAAAAAGAAGCACTTAGAGGCTATCCATTTTGATCCGTTTGAAAATTATAAACGCGACGCTTTTTATTTACTTTAGGCTTGTAAGACTAAAATCCCATTTTTAAAAATAATTCTCGAAACTTGACAATTTTTGGGGTAGTCTCATATTAAGTTTAAGAGGGAGAAACCAATAATGAATTACTTCATATTTTTCTCAGTCAGTTTTCAGCATCCTCGCACAAGTCTTCACGGCCATCCGCCCCGGTGTAACTAATTTTTTTTCTGACAAAGCAAAAAATTAATTTTAAAAAATTCATTTCACCTTAAATTTTTAGAAAGGGCATCACTATGTCTAACGCTATAGTTGTATCTTATCGCAATCTGCATCCTTCAACTGAAACCCAGGAATACATCAATTCAATCGTCAATGAAATCTACAATGAACTTCCGGCCTCTTCCACGATCAAAGCTACATTTTCTGCGAAAGATGACATGGTTAAAGGTATGGTTCACATCAATTCACGGGGTGGGCCCTATTTTGCGGTAGCCGTTTCAACCAGCGTAAATGAAATCGGAACAAAATTGCTTGAGCAACTTCGTCGTCGAATCGACAAAGTTAAAACGCGAACATACCGGAAAGTCAGCCTTAAGCGCATTCCGCTTGTTGCCTAAGCGGCCACTATGCTAGGGTGACCTCATGGCCACTCTACCGAAACTGATCAGCAAAACTAAAATCATGCAGGGCTACCAGTGCCAAAAGAACATTTATTTGAGTGTTCACCGCAAGGAACTGGTGCCGAAGGTGGGCCCAGAATTACAGGCGCTGTTTGATCAGGGTAATGCGGTTACCATCGAAGCCCGCAAAAAATTTTCGGGCGGCGTATTGGTGGATTTACCGGCCTATGATTTTTTCGGGTCGCTCAAAAAAACGCGCGAGTTGCTGGCAATGCATACGCCGGTTATTTTTGAAGCGGCCTTTGAATACAAAGGCTGTTACGCACGCGCGGATGTAATTACCTACAACGAGATTACGCAGCGCTGGTCGGTGATTGAAGTAAAATCCACCACCAAGGTTAAAGACGAACATCTCGATGATGTGGGTTTACAGGTGTGGATCATGGCAAATGCCGGCCTGCCAATTGAAAAAATTTCGGTGATGCACCTGAATACACTTTGCAAGTTTCCGGATCTGAAACATTTGTTTACCGAACACGAAGTAACGGAAGAGTTACGTGGGCGCCACGCCGGAATTTCCGTAAAACTCAATGAAATTTTCAGAACGCTTAAAGGCGATACTATTCCAGAAGTGGATCTGGGGCCGCAGTGTTCGATGCCACGCGACTGTCAGTTTTTGACTTACTGCAAGTCAGAAAAAAATATTCCTGTGCCCAGCGTTTTCAGTATTCCGGGTCTTCGCGAAAAAAAATGGGAATTATACCGACAGGGAATCGTTGAATTAGAAGATGTTCCGTCAGCCGAGTTGAACGAAAAGCAACGGCAATGTCTTGAAGTTTTGCTGTCAAAAAAGCGATTTGTGGATCTTGAAAAAATCAGACTCGCACTTACGGACTGGAAATTTCCGCTGGTTTTTCTGGATTTTGAAACGATCAATCCGGCGATTCCGAGATATTCCGGCACAGGACCTTTTACACAGGTACCGTTTCAGTTGAGTGTGCATGTGTTGAACACGATTGACTCCGCACCGGAACATCACGAATTTCTTTATACCGGTAACGGTGACCCGCGCCCGACTTTGATTCCAGCCCTGCTTTCTGCCTGTGCCGGAGAAGGTTCTGTTGTGGCTTACTACGGAAAATTCGAGGCCGGCCGCATTGAAGAGCTCGAAGATTTCGCTCCGGAATTCAGCAGCCTATTAAAGGCTATCCGTTTACGTATTGTCGATCCTCTGCCGATTTTCAGAGAAGCCGTTTATGATTCTGCTTTTTTAGACAGTTACAGTATCAAGAGTGTGGCTCCGGCAATTCTTGGTAGCGAACACGGCTACGAAAACTTAGAAGTCGGAGACGGTTCCGCCGCCCAGCGGGCGTTTGAAGAAATTACTTCTGCAGGCACTTCAGAAAGCCGCAAAAATGAGTTGGCAACGGCGCTGCTTAAATACTGTGAAAAAGATACACTTGTCATGCTTGAGCTTGTGAAATGGCTGTATAAATTAAACTGAAAAGAATATAGTTTCGCGCTATATGAACTACATGAATAAATTGATCGATCTTTTCATTGAAAAGACCACGTGGGTGAACGGTTTAACAATCGGCATTTCAATCGTGGGCTTGGTTGCGCTGCTCTCGATGAAAAAAGATCTGCACCCGCCGTTTAAATTTAATTACGTCAATGTGCAGTTGTCTTACCCGAATGCTTCGGCTGAAGAAGTTGAGCGGCTGATCATTTACCCGTTAGAAGAAAAACTTCGCGATGTTTCAGACGTTGAAGAACTGACCTCCGTCAGTAAGGTGGGCTCAGCCCGTATTACGCTGAAGTTCCCGCAATCCGTTAAAAACCTGCCTGACAAGATTGAAGAAACGCGCGCCCTCGTGCAAACCGAAATGCGCCTGCTACCGGCTAAATATCCGAAATTTCGAAGTGACTCAGGCCGTGGATTCAAAAATATTTTTGGCAAACCTCGGCATTACCGGGCTTGATCCTAAAAATGAAGCGCACCATGATTTTCTGCAGGGGTTGACGCAAAAATTCAAATCTATTCGCGGAATTTCCGAAGTGGACTCCTCATTAAGGCCATTTCATATATTTATTAAATTCGATAAAGAAAAACTTAATCGGCTGAATGTCAATGTGGCGCAGATTCGCGATGCAATCCGTGATTCCTTAGGCAGTAATTCTATCGGTTATAATTCTGTCAGTGGAAAAAGCTGGTTGCTAGAGTTTGCCAACTCGCCAACTGACTTAGAAAAAATCCGCAGTATTCAAGTGCGCAATAACGGATTCGGAAATGTACTGACCGTGGGCCAAGTGGCCGAAGTTCGGTATGAACAGCTTAAAAACGACAAATACCAGTTTTTGCTCGATGGAGATAAAGCAGTCGAAATGTCGGTATTCAAAAACGAAAAAGAAGATTCAATTAAAACTTTCAAGCTGGTGGAAAAAGAGCTTGCCGCTATACGTAAACCTGAAGGGGTTTCGGTTCGGGTGCTCTATGACGGGCCTTATTTTATTGAGCAGCAGATCAATGTTTTGCTTTCAAACGGCATTGGCGGTTTGATTCTGGTTTTGATTGTGCTGGGATTTGCCATGGGCTGGAAAACGTCGATGATGACGGCCATCGGGCTTCCGATTTCGTACTTTGGTACATTTATCGTTCTGAAATTATTAGGAATCTCGATTGATCTGATTTCATTGATCGCAATGATTCTGGTGGTTGGTAATCTGGTAGACGATGCCGTGATTTTTGCAGAACGCTATAATCAGCTGCTTTCAGAAGGTGTCGACCCCAAAACGGCGGCCTCAGGTGCGGCCAAAGAGTTGATTGTTCCGGTCACCGGCACAATTCTGACTATCATCTTTGCCTTTATGCCGATTTTACTTTTAGACAGTGAGCTTTCAGTTATATTTTTTGCGATACCGATTGTGGTCAGTGTTGCCTTATTGCTGAGCTGGTTTGAAACATTTTTCATTTTACCGAATCACCTGCAGCATTATGTAAAAAAACCGACGGCTGAAAAAGCTTCTGTATTCTTTTTCTGGTTGGCCAGCCGTTATAAAGTAATTCTGAAGCACACTCTGCGATTCCGCTATGTGTACGGCCTGGCCTCGATTGCCGTACTTGCCGGTTCGTTGTTTGCGGCCTCCAAAATGCCGCAGAACTTTTCGCTTTCGATCAATGCGCCGCAAGTTGAACTTGCCATTACCTTTAAGGCCGAGAATGATTTTGATAAAGTTATTTCGGTGCTGAAGCCATTGCACAACGAGTTGCTGGCGTTGCCGAAAAACGAATTGGATTTTCTTGAAACCAACCTTGGCTGGGTGTACCGGCAGGGTAAATCCTATCGCGGTGCCAAGTATGCAACTTTACGTCTGGTGCTCGACAAAAAAGAAATCGACACAAAAAAATTGCGCGACACCGTCGAAAAACAGGTGAATAAAATTCTTGAAACCTACAAACCCGCTGAAATTGAAGAGATTCTGGTTATTGCGAACGAACGGGGCGCGAATGATCGCCGCACGGATTTATCGACCGTTCAGATCGATGGAAAAGACGAAGCCAATTTCGAACAGGCCCGCAAGGAAGTGCTAGCCGCGGTTCAAGCCGGCAGCGCGAACGTCAGTTATGTTAAACCCGATAACGAAGGGCCCGACACATTTCGCTTTAATCTGAACAGTCAGAAACTTGCCGAATACGGAATCAGTAAAGAGCAACTATCAACCCAGATCAAATCGCTGACCGGGCCATTCGAAATCCTTGAAACACGAAGTAAAGGACGCTGGATGAATATTTATCTGGAGCCGACTCAGTATTCACTGCCGACGAAGGCGGGGCTTGATCAAATGAAAATTCAACCCTTTGCAGACGGGCAAGGGGTGTTTTTGCGCCAGCTTGGCAACTGGGAATCTGTCGGTTTCTCTGAAAAAATCGAGCACAAAGAAGGCACCCGCAATCTTAAACTTGATTTCGGGTATGACGGAAAAAAAACCAACGAGAGCGTGATCCGCGCCGAACTTGCAGGGTTGCTTGAGCCATTAAGCAAAAAGTTTCCGAATCTGAATATCAAGGTTGTTGAAGCAAATGAGCAGGATAAAAAAGGCCGAGAGTGGGGCTTGAAAGTGATTGGGCTTGCAGGTGTGTGCATTTATCTGGTGCTGGCAATTACTCTGGGTTCGTTTCTTCAGCCCTTTATTGTGGGCCTGCCGATTCCGTTTGCGGTGATCGGGGTTATCTGGGCGCTCAAGCTGCACGGAATGCAACTGAGCCTTATGGTGATGTTGGGTTTAATCGGCACCATGGGTGTGGCCGTGAACGACAGTATTGTGATGGTTCATCAGATAAATCTGCTTTGGAAAAAATTCGGCATTGAGTCACCGGAGCTGCTGATTGACGCAGCTGCAAGTCGGCTGAGAGCCATTGTATTAACGGCAAGCTGCACCCTGATCGGCGTATTTCCGACGGCCTATGGCATCGGCGGCGAGTCGGGCTTTACGCAGCCACTGGCATTCTCGATGGGCTGGGGGCTAACGGCATCATTGCTGTTAACTTTGTTTATCATACCTGCAATGCTGATGGTGCTGAAAGACATAAAACTGCTCTATAGCAGCACAGAAGCGAAAGTTATCAGAAAGCTCAACCTTCGCAAAGCCACGGCTCCTAAAGAAGTCCAAATTGATTTGCAATATTAGCCTTATAGATCAATAATTACTGTTGCTTAAAACGTAATTTTATAAGGACTACTATGCACAAGAATCAAGGCCCGGTTTATTACAGTG
>JANPPN010000226.1:0-3486 GCA_031428535.1 Bdellovibrio sp.
CTCAACCGTGCCAAAACGAGTTGTATTTATAACCATGCAAGACCCCCCATGCTCTTTGTACAGACAAAGAACTTAACCAAAATGGTTAAATAAATTCTGGACTTAAATCGAGGTCTTATCAATTTTATTCTCTTTAACGCTGTGAATTATTTTGAGGGAAGTTATTCGGGCTTTAAGAGTTTGCCAATATTTTTAATTTTGTCTGAACTGACCTGAACAGATTGATGATTCTGATCCTGAATAGCCATATAAACTTCTTCTCGATGAATTTTAGTGTCTTTTGGGGCTTCAATACCAAGGCGCACTTGCTTACCCTTGATCTGCACCACGCGAATCTTGATGTGATCATCAATGGCGATGCTTTCCCCTAACTTCCTTGTAAGTACGAGCATGACTATCTCCTTGTCAGCAATCTTAAACCTTAATCTAAACCCTTATCGGTTGTGTTCAGCGAAAGTTTAATTATTTCTAATGGGTTAGAAAGTCAAGAAATGGGGGTAATATTTCTGGATATTGCTAGATATTGTAAGTTATCTCTGCAGATATCTGTTATTACCTTAAATTTGGGTAGGATTTTGTTATTTTTTCAAAGCAATGAATGATTCACGGACTACCGCTAGCTTTCACTAATAACCTAGACTTTTATACATGAAAAAAATCAAGCCAAAAACCGATAAGAACTTAGCACTTTGGAGTTACAACATGAAGTTTTTAATCAAAATATCGATCCTAATGACTTTAATTTTAACCAGTGCTTGTGCTCTGTTTAATCAATCACAGCGTAATATCAACACTGTATCAGAACCCATAATCGAAACCATTCCTTATATGCCTCATCACTACGAAAAAGAAGAACGTCGGCAGCTCAACATGGCCACCGATACCGAAGCCGTTAAGTATTTGCGTTCGTTAAAAATTAAACAGCGCGTAGCCCTACAGGAAGAAGACTCCCGCAAACTTACTCAAGGCTATTACTATTGTGATAGAGCCCCAGCAAAACTCACAAAATTCCGCGAAGAAGATCGCTATTTTTCACGGACGCTGCAAATAAAAAATCCATTTATATATCTTGAAAATCAGTATGATCCCGCAGTAAAAAACTTTGTTGAAAACGAAAACTTAAACACCTATCAATCCTTAGCCTGCGACGAAACTTACAGCCAAGTTCTTAAAGAATTACTGGAAATTTATAATCTAAAACTGTTTGAATACAATGCCAACCACAAGCTAAACAAAGTATATTCTTACGAGGGCTTAGCCTATAAAAATTTAAGTTGGTCAAAAACAGAGCCTAAAAGTGCAATAGAATTTGAAAACGACGAATTAGCTGAAGAAACCGCTAAAGATCAAAAAGGTGAAACCACCGTTGAAAATAAAGCTTTAGGCTCTATAAGGCTTGATCGTCCGTTATTATTTTTGTCTCAATTTAATATCTTAGGCTGGCACAATAATACAAGCGACAAATATGGCTATAAAATCGTACCATTTTTTTTACTGAAATTTAAAAGTAAAATCCGCAACGAAACCAACGAACAGATGCTGGAAGACATCCGCAATGCTCAGGATAACGAGAAGTACAGTGTTGAATATGTACAACAGGTATATCCTAAATTTGTATCCCGCTACAGCGACGATCAAATCCTCATTGCAAAAGTCAACACACGCGGCACCGAGATCGTTAAGCTTTCGTATAATTTAAAAACTCGCAAGGTTATTAGTAAAACCGTTGTTTTTTTAAATTTAGGCGACGAACTCCGCTCTATCGAAATAGGGCAGGATGGCCTATTGGGTATCGCATCCAGAACCTATGACAGCAGCGAGATTCGATTTTATAGCAAAGAAAATAAACTTATTTTCAGTAAAAAATATACAACTCCCTATACAAAAATTTTAGTTCATGAAGACCGCTCATTAGTAGTTATAGAAACCACCTTAGAAATGGTTACAGCAAACTACAAATTTAACGCTGAGAACAAAACTCTTGAAAAGGTTTATTATAATAGTAAATCCGATCAGGGTTTATCAAAGCAAATTCAAACTTACCGTGCCGTTAAAAACGAAAAATATCCGTTTATAGTATTTCAAAGATCGGGAGTGGCACCTAAGTTTATCCACTTGAGTTTTTATGGCGGTTTTTTTATTGAGTCCGCGAAAACAATATCAACACACGAAAATTTTTTACTGGCGCGCGGTGGCGTTGTTGTTAAAACCTTTTTGCGAGGCGATAAAGATCTTGGTTTTGTAGAGTGGAACAAGGCACGATTTGAGGGTAAGCTAGATACCGTTCAGGATATTTTGTTACTGACCCAGGCTCTGCAGACAAAATATCCTGACTTAAAAAATAAAATATTTATAGAAGGCTGGAGCAATGGCGGTATGCTGGCTCTACGTGCAGCACTTGAAAGGCCTGAGTTATTCGCGGGTGTTATTTCGGGTGCTCCCGACGCAGACTTGATTGAATTTAACAGACTAAGCGATAACGGATGGGAGGACGAATACGGCAATTTTGACAAACTAAGAACGCTTGAAAAGATGTCACCTTACCATCAAGCCATCAGCAGCCATAAAAAGTTGCCACCTATATTTATCCGCACCGCTTACGACGATTTAAATGTTAATCCGGCTAATTCCTTTAAAATGCTGGCAGCTTTGCGCAATAATCACACAGGCGGCCCCTTTTTCCTGATGACTCGTCCGTTTGGCGCGGGTCACGGAGCCGAAACAACTCAGGCCGAAGTTGAAGAATACAGCTATATTTACCGTTTTATTTTAAAAACTCTCTCTGAAAAGTAATTTTTAGTCAGTTCCTGCAGCAGTTCCTAACGAACTATTTTGATACGCGAAGATTTTGGTCGCGACTTCATCAGGCAAAATGAGGCCATCGGCGCTTGGTGCCGACCTTCGCAATCTCTGTTTTTGCGGGATGCCAGAATCGAAATAACTCAGTGATCAACTGCGCGATTTGCGCCAACCCAAAAAATTCGTTAGGAAGACTTCCGAAATGTCCGACGATGTTGGCGTAGTCATAGCGCCTTCGTTCTGCGCCTTCCGGTTACATCATTGGGTTTGTTTTTTGACTCGTAAACCATTTTCTCAGAAAATGGTTTACTTATGATCCATATTCTGAAGGGGGCCATTTGTATTCAAGACGTATCAAAGCGGAAATAGACAGCGCCTTAAAACGAAACAAAAGCATTTTACTTTTAGGCCCGCGACAAGTTGGCAAAACAACTTTGTTGGATCAAGAAAGTTATGACATTTCAATTTCGTTATTGCTTGAGAAAAATCGTGTTAAATACGAACGAAATCCTGATCTTCTTATTCAGGAAATTCAGGCTCATCCTAAAGTAAAAAAGGGATTAACTGTAAGAAGCCGCAACTAGAAATCTGCCAGCTTTTTATCGGTTTTTAGAACTTGCATCGCTTGAATCAGGAAAAATAATTTCATTAAGAAAAATCGCCTCAGACGTTGGCGTTGGGCACACG
>JANPPN010000227.1:0-16490 GCA_031428535.1 Bdellovibrio sp.
AATATTAGCCTTATAGATCAATAATTACTGTTGCTTAAAACGTAATTTTATAAGGACTACTATGCACAAGAATCAAGGCCCGGTTTATTACAGTGACTACCTCATGCTCGATCAATTTCTGGATTGTCAGCAGCCCTTAAGTAAAAAATTTGCGAGCCCAGAAAATCCTGAAGCGCACGACGAAACATTATTCATTGTTGTGCACCAGGCGTATGAACTCTGGTTTAAGCAGATTCTGCATGATCTCAATTCGGTCATGACTATTTTCGGTAAAAAAAGTGTAGCTGATTCTGAATTGGGAATAGTGGTACAACGATTAGAGCGCATCCGGAAAATTCAGGTGCTGATCAGCGGGCAACTTGAGGTGCTCGAAAGCATGACGCCCATGGATTTTTTAGAGTTCCGCAATCTGTTGATTCCGGCCTCAGGTTTTCAGAGCACGCAATTTCGCGAGATTGAAATAAAGCTGGGCCTTGGAACCAACAATCGTGAGGCGGTTGACCGCGAATTTTTTATGGGCCGCTTAAGTCCTAAAGATCGCGTCAAACTGACGGCTCTTGATGGCTCACCTTCGCTGCAAAAACAGCTTGAAGAGTGGCTCGAACGCACGCCGTTTACAATCTCCGGCAAATTCAATTTCTGGTCTGAATATCAGCAGGTCATTAACTCGATTCTGACAGAAGATGAGACCACGATTCAATCCAACGTTGCCAATCTTTCTGATCAGCAAAAAGCAATGCAGCTTGAAAACCTCAGGTCTACGAAAGAAACTTTTGCAAGCCTCTTTGATGAGGAAGCGCACCAGAAAATCGTAGCAAGCGGCGGGCGCAAGCTTTCGCGCAAAGCCATTTTGAATGCCTTATTTATTTTACTTTATCGTGACGAACCGATGCTGACACTGCCGTATCAGATGATGAATCTGCTCATGGATATCGATGAGAATTTCACGACGTGGCGCTATCGGCATGCATTGCTGGCACAACGAATGCTTGGAACTAAAATCGGTACCGGTGGATCTTCGGGCCATCAGTACCTAAAACGGGCGGCTGATAATAACCGGGTGTTTGTTGATTTATTTAATCTTTCAACTTACCTGATTCCGAAAAGCCGCTTGCCCAAAATTCCTAATGAGATCAGAAAGCAGCTCAATTTTAATGTTTAATAAAAACTTCCAGCTTGTTTCAACATTTAAACCGGGGGGCGATCAGCCCAAGGCCATCGAAACGATGGTTGAAAACTTCAACAAGGGTTTGAAGCATCAAACGCTTTTGGGTGTTACCGGAAGCGGTAAAACTTTTTCGATGGCGCATGTGATTGAACAACTGAATATGCCGGCTATCGTGCTGGCGCCGAATAAAACCCTGGCAGCCCAGCTTTACTCTGAATTTAAAGAGCTCTTTCCGAATAATGCAGTTGAATACTTTGTTTCTTATTACGATTATTATCAGCCCGAGGCTTATATTCCCTCGAGCGACACCTACATCGAAAAAGATTCGGCCATCAACGAACAAATTGATCGTATGCGCCATTCGGCCACGCGTTCGTTGTTTGACCGGCGGGACGTGATTATTGTGTCATCGGTGTCGTGCATTTACGGTTTAGGCTCGCCCGAGGCTTATGAAGGTATGATGATTCAGATTTCGAACGGCGATAAAATTAAGCGTGATGATTTTTTAAAAGAGCTGATTCGCATCCGCTACAGCCGCAACAACGTGGATTTTTCGCGCGGTAATATCCGTGTGCGCGGTGATATCGTTGAAGTCTTTCCGCCTTACGAAGAAGTCCGGGCGTTGCGCGTGGAATTTTTCGGGGATTTTGTCGATAAAATCAGCTGGATTGATCCCTTAACAGCCAAAGTTTATGAAGAGCTTGATCAGGTCGGAATTTATCCGGGATCGCATTACGCCACCGGCGAAGACAACATTAAAAAAGCCATTAAGACCATACAGGTTGAACTACAAGAACGACTAAAAGACTTAAATCAAAATATTAAATTTCTCGAAGCCCAGCGGTTAGAGCAGCGCACATACTACGACATCGAAATGATGGAGCAGATCGGTTTTTGTCAGGGTATCGAGAATTACTCGCGCCACTTAACCGGCCGCGGACCGGGTGAGCCTCCGCCGACTTTGTTAGAATATTTCCCGAAAAATTTTCTGACGTTTATCGATGAATCCCATGTGACAGTGCCGCAGATCGGCGGCATGTACCGCGGTGACCGCGCGCGCAAGATGAATTTGGTTGAGCATGGCTTCAGGCTGCCTTCGGCACTTGATAACCGCCCGCTGAATTTTCAGGAGTTCGAAGGCCTGATGGATAAAGTGGTTTATGTTTCGGCCACACCCTCGGCCTATGAGCTCGAAAAATCCGAAGGGCTAATTGTTGAACAGATCATTCGCCCCACCGGCCTGGTAGACCCGCAAGTTGAAGTGCGTCCGGTTAAAACTCAGGTCGATGACCTTTTAAAAGAAATCCGCATCCGGATTGAGCGTAAAGAACGGGTTTTAATTACGACGCTGACCAAACGCTCGTCGGAAGATCTGGCCGAGTACTATGAATCAATCGGCATAAAAGTTAAATATCTGCACAGCGATATCGAAACTATCGAGCGCAGCGAAATCATCCGCGATTTGCGGCTAGGCGTGTTTGATGTGTTAATCGGAATTAATTTACTTCGGGAAGGATTAGATATTCCTGAAGTAAGTCTGGTTGGAATTACGGATGCTGATAAAGAGGGTTTTTTAAGATCTGAACGTTCGCTTATTCAGACGATCGGCCGCGCCGCGCGAAATTCTGAAGGGCATGTTATACTGTACGCCGACCGCATTACCAATTCCATGCAGAAAGCGATGGACGAGACCTCACGAAGACGCGCTATTCAGACTGAGTACAACAGGGTGCATAACATCACCCCGCAAACGATCAAAAAGAAAATCCGCGAAGGTATCGGCGACATGTTCGACGGGTCACTTAACGCCTACAAATTGCAGGGTGAAGTGGATAAACAGGCCGAACAGCTGCAAAAGTTTGCGGCCAAACCCAATAAAATACAAAATGAAATTCTCAGACTTAAAACCAAAATGAAAAAGCTCTCAAGCGACCTCGAGTTCGAAGATGCGGCCGCAGTTCGTGATGAGATCAAACGCCTTGAAATTTTAGAGTTGCAGATTCGCGAAGGAAGTCAAATCGATCACACTTCGACCGGAGATCAGGTTTAATGTCGGAGTCAGAAAAGAGCCTGAAAGATAAACTCCACTCGAAAGTTAAGGAATTTCCGGTTCAGAGCGGCGTTTACCTGATGAAAAACTCTCTCGACAAAATTATTTATGTCGGTAAGGCCAAGAATCTCAGGGTGCGGGTAAAAAATTATTTTCAGGATTCTAAAGATCATTCGCCAAAAACCAAAGCGCTGGTCATGAATATCTGCGAAATCGAATACTTACTGACTAAAACCGAAGTCGAGGCCTTCTTGCTTGAAGCCTCGCTGATAAAAAAACACCGGCCCAAGTACAACATTCGGCTTAAAGACGACAAATCCTATCCTTATATTCAACTTTCATGGCAGGATGAGTACCCACGTCTTTATCTTTCGCGCAAAGTTAAAAAAGACGGTAGCCTTTATTTTGGCCCGTACACTTCGGGCGGCGCTGTGTTCGGCACCATCCGCTTTTTAAATCGATTGTTCAGAATCCGCGATTGCAAAGATCATTTTTTTAATTCACGCACCCGGCCCTGCATGACATACCAGATTGGCCGTTGTACGGCCCCTTGTGTAAAACTCGTTTCCAAAGAAATTTACCGCGAAGATGTCGAAGGCGCAAAAGACTTTTTAAAAGGCCGAAGTAAAAAATTGATCAAAGACCTTGAAAAGAAAATGGTGATCGCGGCCGATGAAGAAAAATTTGAAGTCGCTGCCAAAATGCGAGACTCACTGATTGCAATAAAAAGCATTATCGCAAAACAGATTGTCATCAACGATCAATCCGACAAAGATCAGGACATTGTCAGTTACTTCGGTGATGAGCGTGGGGTGCTGGTGGAAACTCTGCACGTTCGTAGTGGGCGCGTGATCGGCCACCGGCCACACTTTTTATCCAACATTAACCCGCAAAGCCCCGATGAAGACCCGCGCGAATGGCTGGCCTCGTTTCTTAATCAGTATTACGAGGATAATTTTATACCGGATGACGTTTTGCTTAGCCAGGATCTCGGTAATGATATCCACAAGCTGTTGATGGATGTTTTAAGGGAACGATCGGGTCATGAAACCATTGTTCGTTTTGCCACCGATAACAAGGGCCAGGACCTTATCGAAATGGCCACGCAAAATGCAAAAGCTCATTTTGAAAAACACGTTTCAAAAGATGAAGAAAAAAAATCCGGCCTTGGAGATATCAAAGCCAAATTAAATTTGCCCGCGCTTCCGAACCGCATAGAATGTTTTGATATTTCACATTTTCAGGGCTCTGAAACCGTGGCCAGCCAAGTGGTGTTTGAAGAAGGCATCCCCGCACGTGATCATTACCGCCGGTATAAAATTAAAACGGTAACGGGGATTGACGATTTTGCCTCGATGTATGAAGTGCTCAAGCGAAGATTCTCGCACGACGAATATGAAGAGCCGCAACTTATTGTGGTCGACGGCGGCAAAGGCCAGCTTTCTATGGCCGTTAAAATTCTGCAGGAAGTCGGCAAATCGCACATTCCGGTGGTGGGCTTGGCGAAAGCCCGCACCCAGGCCGATTTTCAGGCCGAAGACGTGGCCGCTACTGAAGAACGCTTTTATCTGCCGGGCAGAGCCAATCCGGTGACTTTTAAAACCAACACGGTTGCCTACCAGATTTTAACCGGCCTCAGAGACGAAGCCCACCGTTTTGCCATCACCTACCATCGCAAGCTGCGCGAACAGACGTCCCTTGAAAGTGAGCTCGATTACGTTGTCGGCATCGGTGAAAAGCGTAAAAAACTCTTGCTGCAGAAATTTAAGTCGATTGACGAAATCCGCGATGCTGACGTAGAAGAGATAGCCAACATCAAAACCTTTAACCGGGTTCTGGCTGAACGTATTCTGATCCAGCTTAACGAAGCCGAAGATAAGGTAGAAGATGTCTGAAAAAAAAGATTATTTTGATTATGTTGAAAACGTTCTTGGCGTTAAATCAATCCTGCTGAATCCAAAACAGAACACCCCGCTGTTAATTGCAGTTGAAAATCTTGCGACATACAACGCTGAAGAGCACGACTTACTAGGTAAAATGGTCGGAGCTCTTAAAATCGACGCCGCTAAAATAGCGATCGTTAACTTAGCCGAGGCCCAGAGCTTTCAGCCTGAGTTCGTCATTTGTTTCCAGGATCAACCGATTGAAAAAACGCCCCTGAAAAACACCATCACCACTTTTTCGCCGCGGATTCTGCTTAAAAAACCGGAACTCAAAAAAAATGCATGGAACGATTTGCAGAAATTTTTAACCTACTTTAATCCAGTGAACTGAAGAAATTCCCACGACCTAAGAATTGAATAGGCCACCACCGGCATAATTTGCCTAGCCCAATGTTGGTTCGGCCCTGAAGCTTATTCCATGCAGCAATTACTGAAACTCGGTCTTATTTTTCTTTTTATATTTGCTTCAATTATCTCTAATGCCGAACCGGTTCCTGCGTGGGTGCGCATTCGCATGCATAAGGAGCTCGACCAATTTCCGAACATTCAGGGAACCGAAATAAAACAGGTCGGTAATAATGTCTGGGGTTTTTGCGGGGACCACCTTAAATTCAATAACAAATTCCTCCCGCACAATAATTTTATTACCCGTAAGCCCAACGGGCGGTTTGACATCATCTCTGTGCTTCCATTCAATGAATATCTGGCCGGCGTTGTGGGTAGTGAAATGCCGGTTTTGTGGCCGCTGGAGGCGTTAAAGGTGCAGGCGGTTGTGGCGCGCTCTTATGCACTTGCAAAAATCAAAGAGCGCAGTTCGAGAATTTTCCACCTTGAGTCCGACCAGAATGATCAGGTTTTTTTGCTCAGTAATTCTCCTAAAACAAAAATGGCCGTGGCCGACACCGATGGAATCACGCTTCGAAAAAATAATGGCAGTGTTCTTAAGGCCTATTACCATGCCGATTGCGGCGGTGAAACGGTAAAAGCTTCGGATGTTTGGGGTCCTTACGAGGTAGACTCGGGCACCGCGCTTGACCCTTGGTGTGCATCCAAAAAATCTAACCAATGGAATTTTGAAATCGCTAAGGACGAATTTTTGCAACGAACTAATCTCGAAGGGCTCGAATCACAATCGAGTAATTACACAGAAAAAACTCAATTTCTGAATCTGGGCGGCATCATTTTTTCGGTTCAGAAGCTGCGCGAGCTTTTCGGATTTTATAAAATTCGAAGTTCGGTTGATTCGATTGAAGTCGACTATCAAAGAGTCAGGATCACTGGTCAGGGGTTCGGACACGGCGCCGGGCTTTGTCAGTGGGGAACGCTGGCGCAGGTTCGAATGGGCAAAAGCTATCTTCAGATACTCGACCATTATTATCCCAAAGCGAAATTGGTGCGCGATACGAGTTCGATTTTATCCATGAATTCAGGCGCCAATTAGTTTTTTAAATGGCGTCGGTTTGTATGCCCTCGTATGCCGGGGTTTCGATAATCTGCTTGATCCATCTGGCAACTAAGGCCGGTGCCTGTTCAAGCAGAAGATGTTCGCCATTGGTAATTTTGATCCAGGCCTGCTTACTCTGTACGGGGAGCTTTTTCCAGAATTCGGTGTAAAGCGCATGCGGAATCAGGGCATCGTTTTCAGACGAAATCAGATAAACCGAATGCAACGGCAAATTTCCAACCTGTTCAAAAACATTAAGCTTCATAATTTCTTTTGATAAATCGACTGCCGCCCGGCGGGCCTGAGGATCGGGTGCGATTTTTGTAAAACGCATACTCATGTAGTTTTCCAGAAAATTTTCGTAGACGCGCTCTAACATCTGCGCCTGCCTTCCGAAAAAACCCGGTAAGTTTTTTAAAGTGCCGAGGTGGTTCCACCAGAGGCGGGTAATCGGGTGTGACTGGTCCAACCTGATAATAAACGGAAGCAGTAATATCAATTTTTGAATTTGCTCCGGGTTTTGATTAGCCCACGCAATGGCGATGCCACCACCATAAGAGTAACCGACCAGAATTATCTGAGTCCGGATGTTCAATCGATTCAACAACTGGGTTATGACGCTACACTGATCTTCAACCGAAAAAGAAAAATTTGAGCGGCCTTTCAAGATCTGTTTTTGCAGCGTTGTACCCTGACCGAGTAAATCAAGCGTAAGAATGGAAACCGGGCCGGGTATGGCTTCGGTAATTTTTGCCCAGGAGTGCTGGCTATCGGTCAGCCCGTTTAAAAAAACCAGAGTGGGCCCATTGCCGACCGCTCGCCGATAAGTAAAAAACACATCGTGCTCTTTGAATTTAAAACTTTCAGAGTTCATTGTTTTTACTCTCCAGCCAGTCTGCAATTTTTGGCCACAACGTGATTTGAGTTTTTTTGTTCACAAGGCAGCCCACATGGCCGCCGCTGAAAAGAAAATTTTCGACTGAAGGCGAATTCGGTAAATTTTCTTTTTTTAAAGTGGAGGATTTCGGGGGCACAATCGTGTCGTCGTTGGAATTAACGACCAAAACCGGCACCGTAATAGCCGAAAGCTTCAGAATTTTTTTATCTATTCTGAACTGATTCAGGATCAGCCGATTATCGCGGTAGAGATCCTTTATTAAAGTCAGATAGCTGCTTCCGCGGAATGAAATACTGTCGTGAGTCCACATCTCGAACGCCCAGAAACTTTTTTTCTGGGCCGGGGTCATGCGGGTTGAAATATATTTTTTAAGGCGACGGTACTGGCCCAGTGGTTTCAGCGAAAGGAAAGAGGCATGTAGTAGTGGCCAGGGTACATTGCCATAGGCCTCCTGCAGAAGATCGAAATCAACATTCCCTTTCTGAATCCAGCTTTTGAATTTACTTTCGGCCGAAAAATCAATGGGGGTGGTGAGCAAGGTCAAAGATTGAAAATAGCGGCAGTCATAGGCCGCCAGCATGGTGGCAATCGTGCCGCCTAAGCAGTGACCGATGAGATGCATCTGTTCAGAACCGCTGAACTGCTGAACGCGATTCAGAAAATAAATTAATCTGTTTTGCACGAGGTGTGAAAAGTTCAGGTGCCGGTCGTGATCCTCGGGATAGCCCCAGTTCAGCAGATACACATCGTAGCCGGAATTATTCAGAAAACGCACAAAGCTGCGGTCGTTTTCTAAATCGAGAATGTAAAAATGATTGATCATTGAGGGGATTATAAAAACCGGAATATTAAATTTTTTATTTTCAGCCGCAAACAGATAAAGTTCGTGCGAGGCCATTTTGTCTTTAAGTTCATAGGAGCTTGCCGGGCGCAGTTGCGGCCAGAGTTGAGTCAGCCGATTTGCCCGGGAAAAAAAATCAGGATTTAAGATTTTATTCAGCATTTATTCAGCACTGTGCGGTTTGAAGACGTCGTTTTCGTTTGGGCTGTTTCATTTTTGCAACTTCGGTCTCGAGGCGATGAATATGAAACTGCATTTCCTGCAGCATAAAAGCCTGTTTATCGTGGGCTTCTTTGTGTGGGAGCTGCATTTTATTCAGTAAAAACAGCAGAGCTTTTCGTGAGAGCAGGATGCGTTTACTGTTCAAATTGATCAGGCCCGAAACCGACTGCAGAAAATAGCGATGTTCAGTGACTCTTTCGAGTGTGGATTCTATTTTCTGTTCTAAAGCGGGTAAGTCCATGTTTTTCATAATTAAACACATTAAACCATAATAAAATAAAAATTCAAATTATGTTTTCAACTCGGAAATTCTGGATTATGTTAAGTTGCTAGCTAACGGGCGGGGTGTGTCTGGACATTATTCAAATTAAAAAATATGAGAACAGACGCCTGTATTCAAGTTCTGAAAAGCGCTATGTTACTTTGAGCGAAATTTCTGACTGGGTGATTTCCGGAAAAAAAGTACAAGTTATTGATGTTACGACTAAAAATGACATTACCTCCGAAGTTTTGACCCAGATATTGCTTGAAAATGGCCGCGCGCAACACCTGCCGGTTGAATTGCTTGAAGCTATTATCAGCTTTAATGAAAACGTGATCAAAAACCTGTGGACGCCACTCATGGGTTCTTCCATTGAAATGATGGCTAAGTGGAATCCATTTCTTAATTGGACACTCGCGTCGAAATCTAAAAAACCTCCAAAGGTCTAGTTGTTTTGCTGCACTTGCAGCAAAATTGACAGCAATCACCAAGCTAAGCAAAGATGAATTTGCTGCAAGCGCAGCATTAACCATGAAAAAACCCTAGGGGGACGCATGTCACAGAAAACTCAAACAGAAAGTATCTTGGGAGATATCCCAACTCAAACAGTTGAAGGATTGAAAGCATTAACAGCTTGGCAATGGAAAACATCACAAACAATGATCGATCAGGCACTAAAGTTCGGACAAACCTGGATGGATATGACCACTGAAACTTACAAAGCTTCAGTTAGCGCCGGCGAATCTTTACGAAAAGATGTTAATGCTTCAGCAGTTAAGTACTTCTAATTACTACTAAGTTGTTTTAAGTCTTCCTAATCAGTATTTCAGTTTGCACCGTCAATTGAAATACTGATTTTTGTCGGGTAGTTATAATTCCATGAAAATTATTACATTTAATACCTGGGGCGGACGTGCCGGACTTGCTGGCATCAAATCCTTTATTGAAAAGCATCAAAATGTTGACGTGTTCTGCCTGCAGGAAATCTGGCAAACCATTGATACATCTTTAATTGAAGCGATGGACGTGCGCTTAGTAACAAATCTTCTTGAGGAAATTGCGGCTTCATTACCGGGCTTCAATTTTTATTTCAGACCGCACCGGCCCTTGCGTGTTGGCAGGGGATTTTAATCTGAGTCCCGATACGCAAAGTCTCAGAATTCTGGAAGAGGCCTGTCCCCGAAATCTCGTCACCGAATACGGGGTAACCTCCACTCGAACCAGTCATTATCAGAAGCCCGGCAAGTTTGCCGATTACGTGCTATGCAATGAAATTGAAGTTGCGGCCTTCGAAGTGCTGCCGGACGAGGTTTTCGACCATGCGCCGCTAATGGTTTCCATCGAAGTTTAATAGTCTCATTCTGAGAACACTGTTAGCCCTTTTTGTTGCTTCGGGCCGTGATCAACATTTATTGAACGTCTCATTACCGAACAGTTTTCAAAATACATCAATAAGATCATAAGCTTACAAAAGCCTTTATTTTCGGCACGGCCTTAGCATATTACTAAGGTAAAGGAAGGTTTTATGAAAAAATTAACACTTATCATGTCTGTGATGCTACTAGGAGTGATGGGTATTGGTTGTTCAAAATCGAACTCAAACTCAGCTAATAACACGACGGCATTAGGTTATGTCCCGCCGGTTATTATTGATCCTCCTGCGCCGGGCGGTGGTGGTGGCGGCGGCGGAACTACCCCAATTACAGGTGGAGCGACGGTTGACCTTATTACAACAGCAGATAAAATGCGCGCGTACACAGCCATTGCCGGAAACGTCTACACTTTAAATAATCCAACAAATATTAAGATCAACATTAACCTCGCGCAGGCTGATGCCGGGCGCTACGGTGGTTCGGTTATCATTACTTATATGGATAATGGAGTTCAGCGTTCTGGAGAGCTAAAGGCCGGAATGGGTAAGAATATTGAAATGCAGGGTGGTTATGATAATGGCCGCTTGGAAGCGGATTATAACTACTGGTTCACTTTTGAAAACAAACTGGTATTTACAGGCTTTTTCGAAGACTCTTTCGGCGCAATAACCTTGACCCTTACTCCTGAGGTTGTGTCCGGCGGTGGTAACGATGCCGAGCCTTTAAATATTAAGTATAAAGGTGAAGTCAGCTTCAGAAACTTCAAGACGGAAAAGACCTACTTTTACCGCGCTTGTTGGTTTAATTATACCGGTATAAATGGTCAGGATTGCCGTTCGAATGTGATTCAAACCAAGTGCGGCTTGGCTCCCGGAGTGGATGCCGGTTATACAGTTCTTGGAACTTTTACAAACGTGGATATAAAACAAGCTTTTAATATAAATTAATAATAAAATGACAAACTGAAAATGGAGAATATATGAAAAACTTTAACTTAACAAAACTAGCAAAAGGGCTCATGACGGTAGCTTTACTATCAACGGTGTTGATAGCCTGCGGTAATAAGAAAGACGACAACACCGCACAGTTAAATGAGTTTACCAAAAGTTGTGTCGATTGCGCAGGCGCAGGCATTACGGGTTTTCCGTTCTTCATAACTCAAACAAAAGCCTCACTTTATAGTTCATATAGCTATGGATACAATCAACAGGCAGCGATGACACTGAACTGGAGTTTTTCGGGTCAGAATCTTGCCGCGCAACCGCAACAACAGGGCACTCAGCCAACATATCAGTACGGTTCGCCTGCAATGAACTATGTTGGTAAGGTAAGTGCTGCAGGTCAGGTAACGGTTACGCAAATAATCGGTGGCGGCAATGGATACTTCTGCCCGGCAATTCCGGCTGGAACTTATACTTTGGCTACACATACTGTTGGTCAATGGACAAACGGAGTTATTACAGGTTTAAGATTGGTTGTAACCGGTCCGGTTTCAATGACGATTTCTTTAAGCCAGGCGCAGGCATCGCAGTATAGTTATCAGTATTCGAACTCATCTTACATCTACGGAACTATGGTAGTTGAGCAGGTTAACGGTTACTATTGTCAGGGTTTACAGCTCAACATGAACTAATAATATCAGATAATTAAATATTTAGTTAAAAACTCCGAGCAATTCGGAGTTTTTTTTTGGCTTTTTTAAAGCTTGTCTAAAGTTCAATTCACAGACATCATTTGAGTCAGCAGGATGCAACTATGAATAACACACTTTGGATCGACTTTTTTGATGATTTGCAGAATGTACGCGGCCGCTCACTCAATACGGTAATGGCCTATCGCCGCGATCTCGAACTTTATAATAAATTTTCCGAAAAAAACAAGCGGATGATCGAGTTCTTCGATTACATGAAGAGCGAAGGGCTTTCAACGCGCTCGCAGGCAAGGGTCATTAGCAGTGTGCGGACTTACCTGAAGTACTGTGAAACCCGCGGGGCTAAGTGCGCTGAGTTGCGGGATTTGCGTCCGCCGAAGGTGAAAACCTCTTTACCGAAATCCATCAGCGTTGAGGAATTCGAACGCCTGTTTCTGGCCTGCACCGTGAATGATAAAGCAAAGTCGGCACGGAATCATTTAACGCTGTTGTTCTTATATGGGCTCGGTTGCCGGGTCAGTGAGCTTATAGGGCTTAATCTAAGCGATTTTTCAAGTACCGACCGCTGGGTTAAAGTCATCGGCAAGGGCAGTAAAGAGAGATTAATTCCGCTCACCGAGGCGCTTTATTTTGCATTAGAAAACTACCTTAAAGATTCGCGCTCGAACTTGTTACAGGATTCAAATAATTCGGCATTGCTCATCAATGATCGCGGTCATCGTCCTTCGCGTGTAGACGTCTGGCGTTGGCTTGCGGCGTGGTCTATAAAGGCGGGCTTTGATGAGCCCGTGCATCCGCATAGATTCCGGCACGGCTGTGCCACGGCTTTGCTGGAAGGTGGCGCGGATTTACGTTCGATTCAATTGCTGCTCGGGCACGCAAGTATTCAGACGACGCAAATTTATACAGCGGTTTCAACCAATACGGCGGCAAAGGCCATCGAAGAACATCATCCGCTTTCAAAAATCAAAGACCGTTCGATTTAGTTTTCCGCAATCCGGATATCAGATGACTATACAAAGGCTTACCCGCATCACTTAATCTTGCAGATGAGCTGTTTATGAAATTAAAAACGCTTATCCAGAACTGCAATCGGCTTGAAGTGGCTGAAATCGAAATCGAATTTATACCCGGGATTCCGCAGATCCATTTTCTCGGATTACCTGACCGGATAATCAAAGAAAGTTTTTATCGGATTAAATCCGCGCTAAAAAGTTCAGGCTATAAGTTCCCGCTGACCAGTCAGATGATCGTCAATATCAAGCCGAATCATCTGCGCAAAAGTTCCCGCGGGCTCGAGTTTGCGGTGGCCCTCGGCATCCTTTTAAAAACCGAACAGATAGACGCCTCGCGCATCAAAGACGACTGGGTGCTGTACGGCGAGCTCGGATTAGACGGTAACGTGTACGAACCCTCCGATCTTCAGCAAAGCGAAGCCTTGCTGCGCGAATATAAAATACTCACAGGAATAGGCTTTGATTCCAGTTGCTTCCGTCTTGAAAACTTAAAAGACATCGAAATCAATTTCACCGAAAACCAACGAAAACTTAAACGCCCGGTGGCCGGCCTCAATCGCCTTTACACCACTGAAGAAGCTGAATTTCTTTTTTTAGCGGCCACTACCGGGCTCCACGGGCTGCTCGCAGGCGATTCCGGTGCCGGAAAATCCACGCTGGCGTCTTCGCTGAATTCCTTTCTGACCGAACCCGATTCTGCTTCTGACATCCGCTTTGAACACCTGTGGCGTCCGGTGGTGGCCCCCCATCACAGTATAAGCCCCGCGGCCTTTCTTGGCGGAGGTCAGAACCTTTTTGAAGGCGAGCTTGAGCGCGTGCAGGGCGGGATACTGCTACTGGATGAGTTTTCGCTGTTTAGCCCCGAAATCTTAGAGAGCCTGCGCGGCCCCATGACCGGCGAAAAATTGCGCCTCTCGCGCGGCGCCTTCCACCGCGAATTCAACTCGGATTTTCAGGTGGTGGCCACAACTAATCTTTGCCCCTGCGGCAAATGGACGCCGCTAAAAAGCAATGTGAGTTGTCGGTACACGCGGCTTAAATGCACGCGATACCTCGAAAGATTTTCGGGGCCGCTGCTTGATCGTTTCGGAATTTTGCTTTTTACGCATGTAAAGCCTGATCGGAAAATCCGCGGAGCCGAAATTCTCGAACGTGTTCAGAAGTGCATGGAAATTCAAAAAAATTCGGTCATAGCGGGCGCGCCGAAACTTTTAGATACCTACTATGCAACGCTTTCGACCCGTCGGCGTAATTTCCTCAATCATGTAGCATTGATCTATGCGTTCGATCGCGATGGCGGGGAAATCAGCCTCGAGGATTACAACAAGGCCGAACGCTGGGTGATTAGACCCTTCGAACTCCTCGAAAAAGGCATGGGTTAAGGCTAATCGGGCGCCAAATTGGAACCACTTAGCATTAGAAAAACTGATGCTAAGTTATAATTATAAATAATTGTTTTTAATGATCGAGTTAGTCTAAAAGTTCTTCAACAAACAAATAACAAAGGAAAACAAATGAAATCAGTTATCGTATTATTATCGCTTTTATCAGGAATCGCCTTCGCACAGGAAACTCAAATCACTGAAGACTTTCCGCTCGTCCAGCAGCAATCGGCACCGATTTTTGCTAACATACAGATGAACGGAGTTACCCGAAACATGACGACGATCAATCCACGTTTCAGCTCAATCAGTTCAGCCGACGTAACTTTTAATAATAAGTCACTTCGATTGATGTTAACAAAAAAGATGCCTTTTTGTGGGCCTAACAGAATATGCGCTATGATGATGCCAGCACCGGTACAAATTGACTTACAAGTTATCCGCGTAATCCATACAGAATGTTCTGTTAAATACATCGCAGCTACTCCTGCAAATGTAAAAAGCGCTGTTTATGAAGTTGTAACCGTTGAAGATTTCACACAATCAAAGTGCATGACAACAATGGATATTCCTCATTTGGATGGAACTCTCACTTACAAAGTAACCGGCGTTTCAAGCCTTTCTCACCAACAAGAAACAGCAACTGCAAACTTCAACGTTTACGGTGGCTTTATCCGAGCACAAAACTAATCAGCTTAATTTTTTAAAGCTTATTGATGAAGGGGGCTGGAAACAGCCCTTTTTTTTATTTTAAAATGCCCAAGGATCAAGCGACGAGGGGTTGACTTAAAATGCCGGTTCTCTTAGATTAGTCCGTACTTCTGAATGGTGACGTGACCGAGTGGCTAGGTAAGGCTCTGCAAAAGCTTGTACGGGGGTTCAAGTCCCTCCGTCACCTCCAAATGCTTCTAAGTATTTGATATTGCTTATTTTTGTAAGCATACCCCAGTAAGCGAATACGCTTTTCACGGGGGCGGTGAATCGGAAATTTTTAGTTCCAGTCTTTTTTGTCCGATAAAACAAAAGGAGTGACTGTGGGCTGGAGACTTAAAAAAGACTATAATAATTCAGATAACTGGTATTTTTTTAAAATTACCGATCATGGTAAGAATAAAAAAACTGGTAAAATTGAACGAGATGAAGACCCGTTATCCGAAGAGGAAATAGTTGAATGTGGTTTTGATTTAGAATGGAACTATTCGCAAGCTCTTGAGTTTTACGACAACACTTTTAAGCCCAATCAGAAGATTCTCAAAATTGAAAGTAAAATTAATGCCCACAAAAGAGTTAGTAGGCGCAAATTCAAAAAATCAATTTTTTTGCCACCACATTTAGTTAAGAAATTTTACAATGATTTTTTACTCGAAAAATACCCTTCACCTGAGAAAAAAAATAAAGACGATAAAACAAAAAAACTACTAAAAGGTTATGATGGTTATTGGAATACAGCTCAGGACGTAATAGCCGAAGTGTGTGTAAAACCAGAAGACTATTTTATGAAGCCAGCAAAATTTTATCTGTACGCTATTGAGCGCGGATTGAGTCCAAGCTGGTTCAAAAAGATCATTCGATTTATTAACCTTTGGGGTTATTTTTATTCGGTTCAAACGAAAAAACCTTTTTTGAAAATACCATCACCTGAAGGTCAGTATAGAGAGCGACTATACGATTCATACCATGAAAATAAAAAAGAAGGCTTAGAAAGCGACCCAATTACTTTTGATATTTTAAACAAAATTGAAATATGCGATGAATTTAATAATTTTGATTATAAAAATAAAATGGAGTCTAAGCATTTTAAATTTCTTTATATCGGATGTGCATTTGGATTGCGACCAAGTGAAACAAAACGATTGCTGACCGATTATAAGCGTGTGTTTCATAAAATCGAAAAAGACAGAAATGGAATCACTTGTTTGCACGTGAATCAGCCAAAACTGATAACGCTTGCTAAGGATAAAAGGTGGAAAGTAATTCCAGTCTTATATGAAGAACAAGAGATAGCTTTGAAATACATAAAAGAAGGTAAATTTAAAATACCCCTTACTAAGACTATCCATAGACTTATATCGCCAAGACACAACAATTATGGCGTGAGGAAGGGCTTCTTTGATACAATGGTCTGACTTTTACCCACAAGTTTTCTTTATTTTACAGCAAAAATCTGGTTAGATAAGTCTTCTTGGGGTCACGGATGAATATTCAAGAAAGCAATTCAGATTGGGTTATGGAAGAATTTC
>JANPPN010000228.1:0-14367 GCA_031428535.1 Bdellovibrio sp.
GCGGGAATCAGCAACAATTCGGCTTTTGCTGCCGGAAGTGTAATTTTCTATTTACTGACATATTCGTTAATGACAATGGGAGCATTCGCAGTTCTCAGCATGATTGAAAAAAGTGAAAATGACTTTATTCAAACAGAAGACCTTGCGGGGTTCGCAAAACAAAAACCCGGTCTGGCACTTTGCCTGAGTGTGTTTTTGCTATCTTTAGCTGGGCTGCCGCCAGCTCTCGGGTTTTTTGGAAAGCTTTATCTTTTCACCGCGGCCGTAAATGAAGGGCTGCTTTGGTTGACTCTATGGGGAGTAATTAATTCCGTTTTGGGCGCTTATTATTATTTAAGACCAATCGTAATCATGTATATGAAGGATGGCGATTGCGATACAGCTCCGGAAAATAATTACGGAACTGTATTTATGATTTTTCTTTCGGCCGTTCTGATTCTTGCACTGAGCATCGTTTCGGGACCTATTTTCGGGGCTATTGAAAAAAGCTTAGGATAATTTCTAGAGATGTTCTTTTAGAACCTGAAGGCCGGATTTGAATCCGATCCTCAGGATTTTTTCCAGAATCTGTGGGTTAAGAGAAAAATGATCCGCAAAGAACATCTCATAATTTTGCGGGCGCGGCGAAATATAGATGTAGTCGACATCTGGGTTATGCGAAAGTTTTTCTCTGGTTGTGCGCAATATTTCATTCGTCTGTGCTACTGAAAGATTAAGATCCTTACAAGTAGCCTTCAATGCCTGATAAGTATCTATTTTTTGATTCTGAAACTGTATATGCCGGGCAACCTTTTGTTCAAGCACCTGATACAACGCCTGATTGATTATGGCAGGCATTCCGTAGGTATGAAGCGAGCCGACGTCTGGATTATAGTGATAAGGCTGCATAGAATAAGACGCGATAATGAGGTCGGCACCATGATCTGCGGCTACATGGGTGCTTAAGGTGTCGCGAATTTCCCCGTCATAATGATAAATAATTTTTCCATCGGGTTTTTTGATCGGGTATGGCGCAAACATCGGAGGCAACGCTATTGAAGCGGCAACAGATTCAGAAATCTTGGTATAACCGATGTATTTGGTTGTTGGAGTTTTGGCGCTCTCCAAATAGGGACCAAAAATTGTTTTTCTTGAATGATTTAACTGAGTTGCAACAATGTAAAGCTCGACACCCAGTCGCGAAAACTCATTTTCATCGAGAATATATTTTCGTAAATATCGCTCAATGCCATTTGTATTGAAAATTCCGTTAAGTTTAAATCCTTTTTTAAACAAAACTTCCAAGCCGCCGGTTAAGAGCGACTTCTGAAGAAGGCTCTCGGGCAGCCAGCTTAAAATCCGTTTCGAGTTAAGATTAAATATGTGTCGGTAACCAACGGGCTTAATGTGATCTTCTTTAGGCAGGTTATAGAAAGGGGAGTTCCCAAAGCCGACCTGGAATGCTGTTACTAGGGATTCCAGAGATTTTCCCGAAGCCAGAACTGAAGCAATGAAGGCGCCGGCACTTGATCCAACATAAAGCTTAATCGTGGGTTTTGTGTTTTCAACACTGTCGCCGAGAAATTTTTGCTGGACCCACTCTTTAGGGCCACCTGAGAAAGCAAAGCCCTTTTCTTTCAGGGCAAGGCATACGCCAATATGATAAGCAGCAGCCTTTATGCCGCCGCCACTCAGAACAAGGGCTATTTTCTTCTTCTTTTGAATATTCATTTGAATAGTTAGTAGAACACGAAAAAAACCCAAAATAAAAGGAATTCATGCCGTAAACAGCTGACTATTCAAGACCTAAGACCAACTCTAACATCAATATTGACAAGGGCATTGGGCATGTTTACCCTTGAATAGTCGAGGTGATAAATGATGACCACTACTAATAGTTGGTTGCCACTGGCTGAATATTCAATGAAGCATCAAGTGAGCATTTCAACACTTAGACGAAGAATTAAATCAGACGAAGTTAAGTTTCGTTTTGATGAAGGGAAGTATCTCATTTTAGATGAGGACCCTAAAAAAGTGGCATTCGCCGAAGAACATCGCCCCTCCCTAAAAAGCGAAGTTCAAAAATATTCGGCGCAAGCCACTCAAGATCGTGAAGCTATCGTGGATCGTCAAACAAATATCGATTTTCAAACCCAAGACACAAATGAGTCCGTAATTTCAGCAGCTAACAGGCTCTTGTTGGACTTAAAAAAAGCCTACACCCAGGTTCTTCAGGAAAAAGAAGAGCAAATTCTGTCTTTAAGAGAAGAGACCATGGACCTGAAAACCCTTATAAAAGTTTTGGAGTCTGAGAACTCAAGACTCCGAAACTGAAAATGTGCTGTTTTCGACAATTGGCAGCGTAAAGCAAAACGTCGTTTTGGGAAGACTTTTCTCGAGCCAAATTCGCTCCTTCAGAGATTCGACAATTCCCTTACAGATACTCAGACCCAATCCGGAGCCCCTACCGACTTCTTTAGTCGTAAAAAAAGGCTGAAAAATTTTATCCTGAATATTTTCAGAAATCTTGGGCCCCGAGTTTTCAATACAAAGCGTAAGTTTTGAATCGTCAATTTTAAAAAATAGGTTTATATATTTTTTTTTGTCACCGTGCTGAATAACTTCATCAAAGGCATTATTCAGGATATTTAACAAAACCTGTGATATTAAAACCTGCTTTGTTCTCACGACAACATCGGGTGGCGGCGCCACATCTAAACTTATTCCTGCAAGTGCAAACTTTTCCTGACACATATTTAGAACATCTTCCAATAGTTTTGCAACCTTGATGTCTGCGAATAAATCAAAGTTCTGACCCTTGCGTGAAATCTGCAGCAGCGAAGTTATGATTCGACTGATTCGATTCGCAGCAGACAAGGCGGTGTTCAATTTTGCCTTAACATCATCTGTGGATCGTTCTACGCTATCCAAGAGCCGCAGTACATCTTCAATCATGAGATTAATTATCGCAAGTGGGGTATTAATTTCGTGGGCCATGCCGCCTGAAATATCACCCAACGCGGCCAATCTTGAAGAGTTTTCAGCACGAGCCGTTTCCTCAACGACCCTTTGGTTTGAGATTGTCAGTTGTTGCAATGAAAACTCAAGCTCGACTTCATATCTGTATTTATCAAACAGCTGGCGATAAAAATCCCGGGTCTGACGTACACAATAAAAACCCAGCAGCAGCATCCCAAACGACAGAAAAAGATAATCGCCGCTGTTTGTAAGAACATATTCGCGCACAAAAGCGATGACATTACCGCTTAACAAACCCAATTGAAAAAAAATTGCCAGGGCCGGTGAATAAGACAGGGTTAAAACTGAGGCCGTCATTAATGAAATTGAAACCATAAAAGCTATGGTAAATGGAAGAGTCGAGGCGGATGTTTGTAAAAAAACAATTAAAAAGGTCAGCGTCCACAATACCGTATTTAGAGCGAGCGAAAAAAACACAAATCGAGCGGTTCGATGTTTTTCGATTTTATGCTGTATTCCCCGCAAGCCAATAAAATAGCGAACACCTGCATTGAGAGCACACAGAATCATGAGAACTGTTACGGTATTTGAGTAACGAGTGACGCCAAACTGAAAGTAGGCAACACTCAGCGCCAGAACTGCGATTACAGGGGTTGCCGTTGTACTTTTTAGTACAAGCTCCCACTTTAATCGGGATTTAATTTCAAGCTGCATTCCGTCAGAGTACATAGACAATTGTTACTTGTAGAAATTCAGTTTTGCAATCTCAAAAGTACTAGATCTAATATGCCCCATTATTTAATAGTACCCGGCTTTTCAGCCGGTTTTAAAATTAAGCTGCCGTGTTTTCAGAGTCGGCCTTAGCCTTCTTTTCTATACGCTTTGAGCCCAGCTTCTTCATGAACTTCTCAGACTTTTCGAAGGCAACTGCGAAAACCTCATCCAGATTTTCAGCAAGTATGAATTTCATCTGTAGTTTGAATTGTTCTGGAATATCTTCAAGGTCTTTGGCATTCGAAAGCGGAATAATTACATTTGTAATACCGAGATTTAGTGCCGCCAGACATTTCTCACGAATTCCGCCAACTGGCAGCACGCGGCCTTGAAGTGTTACTTCGCCGGTCATTGCGATATCGTTTCTGATCGGAGTTCCAGTTAATAAACTAACCAGTGCCGTTGTCAGAGTAATACCTGCAGAAGGACCGTCTTTTGGTATTGCACCGGCAGGAAGATGAACGTGAACGTCAAACTTCTCAAACATTTCCGGATCAATTCCAAGCTCATCCATGTGTGCTCTGGCATAAGACATTGCCGCGTGGGCTGATTCCTTCATGACATCGCCGAGTTGGCCGGTCAGCATGAGGTTTCCTTTGCCCTTCATTTTTAAAGCTTCGATTAAAAGAACTTCGCCGCCGGCCTGAGTCCAAGCCAATCCCTGTACAACGCCGACGTTTGACTCGAGCATTTTTTCTTCGCGAGTAAACCGAGGTGGCCCCAAAAGCTCAGGAACAGTGGTTGCGTTCACTTCAACGAAAGTTGCACCATCCATAACCAGTTTTTTTGCCACTTTTCGGCAAACAGAACCGATTTCGCGCTCTAAGTTTCGTAAGCCGGCTTCGCGGGTATATCCTGCAATTAAGTATTTAATGCCTTCATCGGTAAATTTGATACTTGTGTTAGATACGCCGTTTGCATCCATCTGTCTTTCAACAAGATGTTTTTTCGAAATTAATAGTTTATCGTTTTCAGTATAACCGGGAATGCTGATCATTTCCATACGGTCGCGGAGTGCTGCTGGAATATTTTCAACAACATTCGCCGTCGCGATAAAAAGTACATTTGATAAATCAAAGTCCACATTTAAATAGTTGTCTCTGAAAGTAGAATTTTGTTCCGGATCAAGTACCTCAAGCATGGCTGAAGATGGATCACCTTTGAAGTCAGATGCCATTTTATCTATTTCATCGAGAACAATAACTGGATTCCGGGTTTTTGCTTGACGTAATGCCTGAATAATTTTGCCGGGCATAGCGCCCACGTAAGTTCTTCTGTGTCCGCGAATCTCAGCTTCATCTTTAACGCCGCCAAGGGCAATTCGGAAATATTCGCGCCCCATCGCTCTCGCGATAGATTTTCCTAGAGAAGTTTTACCAACGCCCGGAGGCCCGCTGAAACATAAGATAGGACCTTTCATAGATGACTTCAGTTTTCTCACGGCAAGAAACTCCAGAACGCGGTCTTTTGCTTTTTGCAGATCATAATGGTCATCATCTAGAATTGCTTTTGCTGACCTGATGTCAATAATATCTTCTGACTGCTTACCCCAAGGAAGGTCAACCATCCAATCAAGATAAGTGCGCACCATGGTGGCCTCACTGGCATCGGGATGCATTCGCTCAAGTCGTGATAATTGTTTAAGAGATTCGGTTTGCACCGGGTCTGGCATTCCGCTTGAAAGAATTTTTGCTTTTAACTCGTCCATTTCTTCAGACTTAGAATCCTGGTTTTCACCAAGCTCACTCTTTATAGCTTTCATTTGTTCGCGCAGGAAGTTTTCGCGTTGTCCACGCTGGCCATCGCCCTGTGGGTTACCGCGGATTTTAACTTGGGCCGATAGAACTTCAAGCTCTGCTCGCAATAATTGACAGACAAAGGATAATCTTTGTTTGGTGTCTGTCGTTTCAAGAACTTTTTGGGCGTCATTAACTTTAAGACCCATATTGCTCGCGATCAGATCGGCAATCCGGCCTGGATCGTTAACATCATCAAGAACTAATAGAATATCGGGAGATAAGGCTTTTCCTAATGCGATTGATTTTTCAATGCACTCTTTAGCTGTTTTTACCAGCGCGACCAGTTCGGTCTGCTGAGTTGGATCAACAACATCTTCAATTTTTTCAACGGCTACTTCAAACGAGCCCGAAGTTTTGGTAAAGGATTTAATTCTTCCTTTTGCTTCGCCCTGAATAAGAATTTTGACTCGGCCATCCGAAAGCTTGCGCATTCGCATAATTTTAGCGACGGTACCTGTTTCGTAGATACTGTCAGGAGTGGGATTTTCTTCCGCAATATCTTTCTGAGAAGCCAAAAAGATAAGGCGATTTTTTGATAAAGCTTCTTCTACGGATCTTATAGAAGACTCTCTGCCGACGAAGAGTGGAATTATCATGTACGGGAACACAACAATATCTCGAACGGGCAACATAGGTAAAGTTTGCGGGATTTCTACGGATTGATTATCAAATGTCATTATTGACTCCTGTTTACTGAGTAATTATTCGGAGTCTTTTAGCATTTGCTTAATGGACAATTAGTCTGGATAACGTCTGGTTTTCATTGAATGAGGAAAAATAAAACAAGATTCACATCTTTGTAAACACAACTTTTCCTCTAATAGCTTCCGTATTACTGAAGAGTGTGGCGTGCAGTTGCCTTGGTGTCTCTTTCATTGTCTTCCATGCAGGTAATGCACAATGTGGCCAAAGGTCTGGCCTTCAGGCGTCGAATATCGATAAGTTCTTCACAACTTTCACATAGCCCATACGTTTCGGTTTCAAACTTAGATAATGCCTTATCAATCAAAAGTAATGAAACATGATCCCGCTCATGAAGTTGAATGTTTAAATTGTCTTGTAAATTCTGAACGACCGCATCAACCTCATCCGCAGCTTTTGCTGATGTTGTCTGAAGGTTTTTGAACTCTTGGTTTTTGTTTAAAATTTCGCTCTTTTGAATCAGTAGTGATTTTTTAATAAACTCGAGCTCATTGTTCTGTAAAACGGATGAATCGTTTTCGGCGCTGTTCATCTAATTCCCCCCTAGATAAAAATTTCCGAAATTTCTAGGGATATTAGCTCGAGGGAAAATTATGTCACCAAAAAAAGTCTTCACTTGTGTGACGTATCAAAATCATCGCGTGCGTCACAGCAGAGCATACTTTTTTTGTGCAGCTTCTTCCAATTCTGCACCCTCAATGCTCAGCCTGGTCCAAGGTATGACTAACAAACGGTCACTTTCTATTTTTTCCTCTGTCAGTTCACAAATTCCGTACGTACCATTTTCGATTCGAGACAGAGCATACTCAATCTCCAGGAGCTGTGTCTTAATTCGAGTTTGATTTATTAAAAAAGCATGCTCTTCTTGGTGAGCAGCAGATTGGTCAATTTCATCGCCGCCGACTTTATCGATTTGATTAAAGTCGGCAGTGGATTGGCGCGCACGGTTGAGCAAATCTGATTTCATTTTTAAAAGTCTCTGCTTGCACGCTTTGATAGTATCCATAAGACCTCCCGCCTTAATTTGCTAAACAGTACTTGAATGTATTGCTTAGATTGGAAATTAAGACAGAGGTCTCGGGGCCGTCGGTTAAAACATTACTCTATTTTCTTAAGAATTCCTGAATCGAGGGTTAAAACGTGTATAGGGCGCTCCAATTCGCGCTGGCTCGACATTCGGAGCTGGCCGGTTACACCATCGCTATGTCCCATTGAACGCAAGGAACTGGCCAATGTCTCACGAGACGTTGCACCGGCTTTGATTTGTTCCTTAACTATTCTGGCCACCTCATAGGCCTGAATTTCAACCAAGGTCGGCTCTTCTTTATAAAGCGTAAGGTACTCTCTAAAAAAAGGTGCGGGTTCGGTTGCAGTTTGTGAAATATCTATAGCATCAACAAAATAAACTCCGGAGTTATAATTTGCAGCGCGCTTTGGAAGGTCGGGGGAGTTCCAGATGTTTGTGCCCAGATACTTCATATCTTTAACGTCATTATAGCTCATAAAAGCCAAAATCTGCCCCAGCGCACGACTGCTGTCCGGCACGAATAAAACGTCAAAATCAACAATCGGAGGGAGAATATTTTCGGCCGACCAATGATCTCTGGAGCTATTTTTAGCGACAGGTTTCTTATTGGATTTTTCGCCGGCGGCTTCTAGAGTTTCTTTAAGACCTTTTTGCTCTTTTTGTTCTTTCAGCTCTTTGACCCGCGCTTGATACTCTTCGGCTCGGGCTTCTACATAATAAGTACCAACCAATTTTTGAATTGCCTCGGTAAAATCAGTTTCTTTCGGATCATAAGTTTGTGCCGCGGTTATTTCTCCGCCATGGGCCAAAATATGATCCCAAAAAATACTGCTGAATTCGACCCCGTAGGAATCATTTGGAAACAATATTGCAAACTTTCTGGCCTTTAATTTTTCAAAAGCAAACTGAACAATTTTGTCGACCTGCATTTCAGGGGTAACAGAATTTCTGAAAATGTAGTCGCCAATATTGGTAAGTCCGGATTTTTGCGAGAATCCAAAATATGGAGTACTGAGCAACTCGGCGCGAGTTGCAATAGCAGCAGCTTCTCGCGCAGTAAATCCACCGAGCAGCACGATAGCTTTGTCATCCTTTACGAGCTTGTCTACGCCGCTCGCGGCGTGTTCGGGATTGCTTTGAGAATCAAACAGCGCAAGACGGAATTTGTTGTCGGGGTTATTCAAATCCAGACCCATTCGTATGGCATTCAAAGCGTGCTGGCCGAGACTTGCATTTTTTCCGGTCAACGGCAGAATTGCACCGATTACTTTCGCATCGACATCATTTGTCAGATGAATCGTTGTCATTAAAACATTGGCCTGCGTTGCATAAGTGCTTTGCGGAAAAAGCGAAGTAATAGATCTGAAATATTCGGCCGCTTTATCGGGTTGACGATTTTTCAAATGGGTTTTGCCTAATTTCAGCAGAAGTTGCGGCTTAAGGGCCGTAAAATAACTATCCGCCGCCACAGATTCGAGCTCACCGGATGAAAGTTTGTTCTCAATTAAATCGGTCGATATTTTTTCGTTAGCGATATTTTTCTTTAGTTCAGTAATATTATTTACCGGCAATCTTGGCACCACTTCCGCAACGGGCAGGGGGTCAGGCATTATTATTGTGGTCGTCGTAACTGCAGAAGAAGCGGATGGCTTCACTGCGGCGGCGGTTTCAGCTTTGGAAGCTGAAATTTTTTCTGAGGGCTCAGATCTTCGCGGTTGGCGCGCATTGCGGTTAAGTGGCTGCTGCGCACAACCCAGGAAAAAAAATAAAGCCGATAGCGAAATTAGAAATACGCGAAGACTAGAACTCATTTTCGGCTCCGAAAAAGACTCTGCAGCTTTTCATTGTAGCTTTTCACCAAAGGTGTTTCATCATTATAGCGCGACAACTCTTCGAGTAGCTCGCGCTGACGGGCATTTGTCTTTTCGGGCGCATCAACGATTACCCGAACCAGCATATCTCCTGAGCCCGTTCCCCCGAGACGCGGAAACCCTTTTGATTTCAGCCTGAAGTTCTGCCCAGAGTGAGTGCCGGGTGGAATTTTTATTTCAGCTTTGCCAAAGAGAGTTGGAATTTCGACTGTTTTACCGAGAATGGCATCGGTGTAAACAACGGGTAAATCAAGTATAACATCTGCCTCATCTCTTCTGAAAAGCTGATGGTCCTGTAAATCAATTATCACATAGAGATCTCCGGCAGCGCCGGTGGAGGGCTTGTCGCCCTCTGCGCTGAGCTTGAGTCTTTGCCCTTCTTTTACGCCAGCTGGAACAGTGACGGAGAGCTTTGCAATTTCTTCTTTTGATCCAGCTTGTCGCGAGAAACTAACGAGCTTCTCACAGCCGACAGCGGCCTCTTCGAAAGTAATAGACAACGTGTATTTCAAATCCGAACCCCGACTGGGTGCTCGCGCACCTGCGCCGGCGCGCGAACGTTGTTGAGACTGATTGAATATATCACCGAAGACATCACCGAAAATATCCTGAAATGGATCTGGTCCGCTGCGGGCGCGGGCGCCGCCAAAACCTGCGCCGGCACCGAAACCGCCGTTGGCAAACGGATTTCCACCGTTTGCAACGCCTGCGTGTCCGTATTGATCGTAAGCATGTCTTTTTTGTTCGTCGCTTAAAGTTTCGTAGGCCTCGGACACTTCTTTGAATTTTTCTTCGGCCTTTTTATTATTCGGATTTTTATCCGGATGATACTGCATCGCCAATTTTCTGTAGGCTTTCTTAATCTCATCCTGGCTTGAAGTACGCGCTACACCCAGAAGCTGATAAAAATCTTTTTTCGACACTGGTTACGCCTGTCCGACAGGAGGGGCGGCGGCAACAACAACCTGACCCATTCGAATTACTTTGTCGTGCATTTTGTAGGGCTTTTTAAAAACGCGGGCAATATGGCCCGCCGGAACTGAGGAAGAAGGCTCAGAGCTTATTGCTTCGTGATAAGCCGGATTAAAAGCCAGACCTTCGCTAGGTACTTCCTGAATTCCGTGCCTCGCAAGAACTTCTTTTAACTCTTTCGCGGTCATTTCGATTCCAACTTTAAAAGTCTGTAACGTTTCGGGCGTAAGTTTGACTTGTAAAGCGCGCTCGAAATTGTCAACAACATCAAGAATATCGCGGCTTACGCGCTCGGCGCCGAATTTTAACAAATCGGCCCGTTCTTTAATTGAGTTGCGTTTGTAATTTTCAAATTCGGCTTTCAGGTATAAAAATTCTTTTTTCCATTTAGCAGACTCTTCGAGAGCAACGTCTAAATCAGTCTTCAGCGGGTCAGCTACGGCCTCAGATGCCCCGTCAGAGGCTGAATTCCTGCTTGGTTTTTTATCATCATTTTCTGACATTTTTAGCACCTCAAATCTACCCTAATAGAGTGAGGTTATATAGAAAAATGTCAATGCGCTGAAGGTAAAAAATATCAGGTTCCGAGTTTATCGCAATCGCTTTTTAAAAAAGTAAATTTCTCGAATATCTGATTACTTACAACGATGCCGGCTTCAGTAAGAATGTAGTGACTGTCGGCCTCTTGAATGAGTTGACGATCAATCATCGGCCGAGCAACTAACTTTACTAAGCCTAAAGTACTGGCGCCGAATTTTTGTGCCAAAGCATCAAATGATAGACCCTTTCCGAGTCGCAACGAGGTGTAGCAGAAGTCTGTCAAAGACTGATTTTTTTGCAGATGTTCTATTTGGCCCACCGGAAAATTCGCAATTGTTTCAAGCTCGGCTGCGTTTTCTGATTCCCGGCCGTATAGTTCGAACGCACTTTGATTCCAGAAACGCGAACCCCATGAGGTTTTTTTGGTATAAGAGTGCGCACTTAGTCCCAAACCCCAATATTCCTGATCGGTCCAATAAAGCAGATTGTGTTTTGACTCAAATCCCGGCAAGGCGTAGTTAGAAATTTCATAACGTGCAAAAGAATGCTCAGTTAACTCCTGATGAATGATGTTAAACATTTCTAGCTGCTCTTCATCGGGAGGCCGATTTTTAGACAACGGGTGGCCTTCCGGAACCGTCAAGCAGTACGGGGAAATGTGCTTTGAACCCAGGTCCAGTGCAACTTGAACATCGTGGCGAAGTTCGCTGAGAGTCTGCGTTGGTAGCGCGAATAAAACATCAAAGGAAAAATTCAAGTCATATTTTTTAAGTAACTTGAGAGTTTGTACGGTTTGGTCTGCGTCATGCTCACGATTCACCATTTTTAAAAGGCGGTTCGAAAAACTTTGCGCACCTACGCTAAACCGATTTATACCCGCGCTTATATACAATTCGAGTTTTTTTTCATCGACCGTTGCAGGATTGATCTCAATGGTAATTTCGGTGCGAGGTCCAGTTGAATATCCGAACTTGGCGAGTTCAGAAATCAGTTCTACAATCAACTCAGCTGGAATTAGGCTAGGCGTTCCGCCACCAAAATAAAGGGTGTCGAGCTCGCGCGCCGGAAACAAATGTCTTTTGTTGAAAATCTCTTTTTTGATTAATGAGACGTAATACTCGGGCGGTTTAATTTCAGTTTGAACATACGTGGCAAAGTCGCAGTAGGTGCAACGTTGAATACAGTATGGAATATGAATATAAACGCCAAAACGAACAGACATAAGGAACTTATAAATGAAGCAGACAAAATTTCAACTTAAAAACAAGCTTGATGTCCTTTTAATCGAAAGTAAAAAATCCCCGGTGGTCAGCGTTCAGATGTGGGTGAAGACCGGCAGTGCCGATGAGCAAAAGTCAGAAGAAGGAATAAGTCATTTCATCGAACATCTGGTTTTTAAAGGAACCGAAAAATATAAAGTTGGAGAAATTGCCAATACAGTTGAGGCTTCCGGTGGCGAATTGAACGCGTATACATCGTTTGATCAAACAGTGTTCTATGTGACGATTTCAAAAATGTTCAGCGACGTGGCGCTGGACGTCGTCAGCCAGATGATGGGTTACCCGATTTTTGATCCGGCAGAAGTCGACAGCGAGCGCGAAGTCGTCTGCGAAGAAATTAAAATGGGTCAGGATTCGCCAGGCCGAAGATCGTCGCAACTTCTGTTTTCTTCGGCATTCAGAAAGCATGCTTACGGAATTCCGGTTATCGGCTACGAAAAGAATGTGAGGAGCTGGTCGGCCAAAAAAATTAAGGCCTTCTATCAATCGCGATACGTGCCATCGAACATGTTTCTCGTTGTGAGTGGAGATTTTGAATCTAAAGAAATGAAAAGCAAGGTCTCCCAGTATTTTTCTTCGTTTAAGCCATTTAAGTTGCGAAAAGTAGTGCGAAAAAAAGAGCCGGCACAGCTGAAGTTTCAGTTTAAAACCGAAAAATATAAACTTCAGGACAGGCATCTTCACCTGGCGTTTAAAGCTCCGAATATCAAACATAAAGATATTCCCGCCTTGGATATTCTTGCCATGATTCTCGGTCAGGGCGATAGCTCAATGCTGGTCAAAAAGCTCCGGCTTGAAAAAGCGATCGTAAGCTCGGTATCCGCATTTAACTATAATCCTAAAGACGAAGGGCTGTTTGCCATCTCGGCCCACTATCAGGGAGAAAAATTTGACGAAATCGTAAATGAAATATGTTCTCAGATTAATTTGCTGAAAAACTCAGAGGTCAGCTGGGACGAAATCAAACGCGCTCATGTTGCAATTTCGGCTGAACAGTTTTATTCAGTCGAAACGGTCGATGGCTTGGCCAACAAAGCTGGAACCCTTGAGTTTTATTTTCAGGATCAGAATGCACAGAAAAAATATCTAAGTCAGTTGAATAAAATTACTCCAATGGACGTTCAAAAGGTTGCGAAGAAATATCTTCAGCTGAACAAATTGAGCGTTTCATTTTTAGGCGATGTTGATACCAAAAAATCCGGAAAACAACTATTAAGTATCAAAGAAATCTGGAAAAAGAACGTAAATAATAAAAAGATAACTGCACCGAAAAACAAAAAAATACACATCCCGAATCTGACATTAAAGACCACACAGGTTGGCGCCGATCAAAAAGTTGAAAGAGTTGAGCTGGACTCTGGGATCACACTTTTGTTCAAAACCTCAAAAGACACTCCGACGGTAGCAGCAAAGCTGGTTTTTCGCGGCGGGGCTAGACTTGAAACTAATAAATCAATGGGTTTATCAGATCTAATGTCGCGGGTGTGGGTGGGCGAAACTGAAAGTAAAACTGAAGAACAGGTGTTGAAGGAAATTGAGGAATCGGCGATCGGACTTGGAGCTTTTTCGGGTAAAAATACGGCAGGATTTTCTGTAGATTATCTCTCGGCCTTTGAAGACAATGCACTGTCCCTAATGACAGATTCGATTCTGCATTCAACTTTCAGTAATGAGGCTATTGCACGCGAAAAATCCATTTTGGCTCAGGCAATTAAGTCTCGCGAGGATCATCCTTCAAGTCTTTGCGTCAGACAGTTTCTTAAATCAATTTTTGGAGATCACCCCCTTGCTTACGAGGCAATCGGCACAAATGAATCCTTGAAATCCATTACCCGGGATCAAATTCTAGAAATGAGGAATCGTCTCCTCGTCAATAAAAACCTGACTGTTGTAGTGGTCGGCGATTTTAATAAGGCAAAATGGATCAATGAAATTAAGAGACTCGAAAAGAACTTCCGTTCAACCGATGGAATACAGCCGGCACATAAAATAAATGAACTGAAATTCAGCCAGAAAAAATTTCTAACAAGTGAAAAAGAGCAGTCTCACGTCATTATAGGTTGGAGAGGGCTTACGCTTTCAGATCCGGACCGTTACACACTTCATGCCATTGAGGCCATACTTGCCGGGCAAGGGGGGCGCTTATTTTTTGAGTTACGCGACAAAAATGCGCTGGCTTATTCCGTATCACCGATGCGAATGGAGTCTTTGGAAACCGGATATTTTGGCGGCTATATTGCCTGCTCGCATGAAAAAGTTGAAAAATCGATCGAGATGTTTCAAGCTGAATTTGCAAAACTGGTAAATGAAAAAGTAACCTCAGAAGAACTAAGTCGGGCTAAAAGATATCTGATCGGCCAGCATGACATCGGTCTTCAGAAAAAGGGCGCACTCTGTAACCTGATCGCATTCGATGAAATATACGGAAATGATTTTAACAAGAG
>JANPPN010000229.1:0-5572 GCA_031428535.1 Bdellovibrio sp.
CCATCATAGTACTGACAAACTGAAATATCTTCGCCTTCAAAGCTTGTGAATGTCGTTCGGTTTTGCGAACCGCAAACCTGAACGCCTTTTTTGTAGTTATGTAAAGAAAGCGGGACTTCGATGCGGGCATCTTTATTTAAAATATCGATAGAACCCACGAGCGTTAGGCCGAATTTGCAGAGACCGATTTGGTCATCAGGAGCATGAACAACCATAAATTCGCCGCCGGCTGCAAAACAGGTCCGAATCTGAGGATTTCGTACGGCATAAGTTGCATTTGTTGTAAGTAAAATCGTTGCTAATAATGCCAAATTTTTCACAAGGTCCCCCTAAAAAACTGACTAATCTTTTTACTGAAGTGGTTTTATAAACCAAAGATTCTCAAAAAACCAGCGGCATTTGCCGTTGCAAGTCATTATAGGGGCACCTCGCTGATCGACCCTGTATTTTATACAACCCACATGTTAGCGTTTCGTTATGAATAATGATGTCATTTTCTACCAATTGTTTGAGAATCAGTCTTCCACCTATACGTATCTCGTCGCTGATGCTGTTAGCCTTGAAGCCGTTCTAATTGACCCGGTTCTTGAAATGATCGACCGGGATCTGAAACTCGTAAATGAGCTCGATCTGAAGCTCAAGTACATTTTAGACACGCATATTCATGCCGATCACATCACAGGTGCCGGCGAACTCAGAAAACTAACGAAGGCTTTAACCGGTATCAGCGCTGCGGCAGGCGTGAATTGCGCCAACCTCGCGCTCGTACATGGCCAGCAGCTTATGCTCGGAAAAAAAGAATTGAAAGTTATTGCGACACCGGGCCATACCAATACTTGCAGCAGTTATTTTTTTGAAGGCATGGCATTTACCGGAGATGCCCTTCTTATAAGAGGTTGCGGGCGAACTGATTTTCAGCAAGGTTCATCGGATCAGTTATTTGAAAGCGTCCATAATCGGCTTTTTACCTTAAGCGATGAAACTCTGGTTTATCCCGGCCACGATTATAAGGGCCAGACGCACTCAACTATCGCACTTGAAAAAAGATACAATGCTCGCTTAAATCAAAATGTCACCAAAGATGGATTCCGCAAGATAATGTCGGAACTTTCTTTATCTTTGCCTCAAAAAATTCATGAAGCGGTACCCGCAAATCTGGGTTGCGGCATAAGCCAGAAAATCAGCTGTACTATTGAATAGCGAGATCGTCTGCCGACCAGGATCTACTGCTTACTAGTGGTCATTGCCTTATTCAGCGTTTTTAAAAGTGGTTTAGAAGATGGAACCATATCTTGCGAGAAATACCACCAGAAATACCCACCCACAAAATTAGGATGAGTAATTTTCATGTTGTAATAGCGATTAATGTAAGCTTTTTTTCGATCTGCGTGTTTCGTTCCTACTTCACCGAATCCAATTTTCGAATTAGGAAACAGTGCCGCTAATTTTTGAAAGACTTGAGGCCAATCGGGTTGCAGGTCATTGCAATCATCTTCGTAGTAGCTTATAAAAACATAATCTAATCCCTGCTTCATAGTCGTGGGTATATTTTTTTGAGCCCAAGCAAACATTTCGTTCGATTTTTTCTCCCAGCAACTTTCATTATAATATAAAGTTAATGCCGCGGTTTTTTCATTGGCTTTCACTATGGTATAAGCTGCGGTCATTTTTGCTACTACAGTATTGGTGTCGCCCAGCCATTCTCCATTGATTTCGTTGCCCACTTCCCAAATGTCGACGTGGTTGCCAAGAATATTTAAGTACTCTTTGGTCCGCGACGAGTATTCGTCTGTGCTGATACTTTTTACATAAAAAGAATCGAGTATTTCACCCATTACAAAGCTAACCTCATGAATTTGATTAGCTGCATTTAAATAATAAGAAGCTTCGACATTTTCATCGAAAACGATTCGCGCTGTAGGTTTCACCTTTAAACCTTTCAAAGATTTTATTATGGCAGGAAGATTTTCAACGGAATCAATGGTTACTCCATAAATCCGTTCCGAGGCAGGCGTCGAATATTGAGTGACGCTTGGCTTAGAGAGGTCACCAAAGAACGTGCACGATGAAATAATAAAAATGAAAATGAAACTAAAAAAAAATGGAATAATCATTTAATTGAAATAGCAGCAAAATGCAGATTTCTCAATGAATTTTGAAGAGTAGTTTTGGAACTAAAACTAACATTGATACAAAGTTTAGTTCCAATGTTGGTCAGATATTAATGGAGCGTCGTTGCAATAAACCACTATTTTTCAGAGGCATCGAATCTCTTCATTTTCTCATCGCTAACTTGTTGTATCTGAAGATCGATTGAGCAGTGGCACAGTTACTGCTTTAACGGGAAGTGGACCGCAAACAAAAAAATCAAATAACAGAAAGGTGTTATATATGACAAAAAAATTAATTGTGACATTGGCATTTGTACTTTTTAGTTACAATGCTTATTCTTCGGATTATGAAACTCCGGTAAGCGAATCGAGCGTTACAGAATCGAGCGTGCACGAGTACAGCGAGACTACTGGTGATGGAACCGAAACCAACACGTACCAATCAAGCTATTATGAAACCACTGTACACGAATCTGATGTCTACGCAGAAAGTGTATACGAAGAAAACGTTTGGGAGAGCACGATTGCCGACGCTTACGGTAATGAAACTCATGTTTTGGAAACCGACATCTATGATTCTGATGTACACGAATCTGATGACTACGCATTCAATGAGTACGCGTCTAATGAATACGTTTCCCATGTTTACGGTGACGATGATTACGCTTCCGCGGAATACGCATTCAATGAACACGCTTCTAATGAATACGTTTCCCATGTTCACGATTACGATGATTATGGTTGGGACGATAACGGTTACGATGACTACGCCTGGGACGATAACGGTTACGATGACCACGCCTGGGACGATAACGGTTACGATGACTACGCTTGGGACGACACCGGTTCCAATGGTTACCAAGAGGAGACTCTGCTCGAAATCTAATTTCGAAGACTATCACGTTAGCAGGAAAGCGTTCCCTAAATCGGAACGCTTTTCCTATTTTTTGAATTCTACAAATAAGAGACTGAATGAAAACCATTATTTTTTTTGCAATAACTTTTTTATGGATCCTAAAAATTTCTGCGGGAACGGCAAAGGGCCTTCAACAGTTCGAAAGATTAAATCAAGGTAACAAGCATTTTGCAGATAAAAAGTATGAGTTAGCTGAAGCCGAATTTAAAAATATCATAATCTCGGATCCAAAAAATTCCCTAGCTTATTTTAATTTAGCTTTAACTAAGTATAGGCAAGGTGACTACGGCGAAGCCATCAAAAATTTTGATATTGTATCTAAAATGCCTTCTTATTATAAGGGGGCAGCGTTCTACTATAAATCAATTGCACAACTCAACTTGGGACAAACCGAAGACGCAGTCAGAACTGTAAAACAATACACACACGCAAATTTTTTTTATAAGCCCTTGCAGTCGCTGATGCAAGCAATCGAAACTGGATCTGACGAGCATTTCGAAAATGCAAGGCAAGCAGCTGCAGATGGTAATTACGAGTTATGTCTTCTGGAAATAAATCAATCTGTTTTGACCGATACACCAAGGGGTCGCGAATTAATCACCAAGTGTATTGTAGAATTAAAACGGGGATTTCCAAGTGATAGCCCTCCCGATAAGACGGCGGGAGATTATTACAAATTGTACTTAGATACCATTATCAGCCAGAGTGATAATGTCTTTCAAAAAAATAGTAGTCCTATTAATAAAATGTTTTACTTGGCAGAAGTCGGCGGCGAATACCTCTTTAAAAATAAAGTAGATATAGGGTTTGGTTTTAATTATAGTCATGTTAATGCCATTGACCAAGAGCGCTTTAAGGCAGAAAATTACAATTTTCATATTCCCATTTATTACAGAGCAGCGGCTGATTACTATGGAGCCACACCTTTTTTCGAACAAAATAAGAATGCTGACCAAAATTCATATTCAGATGTTGGAGTTTCTTTATTTTACTCCCATTTAGCTAAAAATAATTACCGGTTGGGTTTGCAAGGATCCTCGGCGAAAAGAACAGCTCTGGCTAATAATTTTGATTACAAGGTTGGCACCGTGAACTCTGTCAGAGTGTTCGCCACAAGCTTCATTAATGATTTAAGTATTACGGGCAGCGCGGCTTTCGATCAAAATCTTGCTGGTGACATATCGATGGGGCCTTTTATGCTCCCTTACGCCAACGAGGTAAAAACTTATGGTGTTGAAATTTCTTACGACTTCGACAAAGTTTCCGTTTTAAGATTTAAATATAATGTGGCTGATAAAGACTACCTTCACATCGTCTCGCCTAATAACACAGATCGGAGAGATAAGTTAACTCGTACTAGTCTCACTTATCATTATGTATTCAGTAAAAACCTCAAAGCATTTCTTCAGCGAAGTTTCATAAAAAATGATTCAAATTACGGTGAAAATGAATTTATAAACAAAAATTATAGTGAAAATGTAACGTCTGCGGGTTTATCGTTAATAACCTATTGAAAGAAGGAAGTCGTGAAAAAGACAATTTTGTTCATATTTTGTATTTGTAATTTAAATTTTGAAGCCAAAGCTGTTGTGCTTTTTTTAGCTCGGACAAAGGACCCAAAAAAGGCTGAAGAGATTTGGATTTCGAATGAAAAAGCTAATAGGGTCTTTTTAGAAAAACGCAGAAACGAGCTGAAAAAAAAACATGCGTTTAAAAAAGAACAGCTTGTGGTTGTATCAGCTGAGAAAATTATTTTAAGTGAGCAAAACCTAAAAACAAAATCTTTACTTTCAACGCCAGCATCCACGGAAGGGGATGGCTCGGTTCAAGAAAGAATAGAACTGAAGACTGATTGAATGATAACACTATGCATTCAACTAACCGCTATTCAATAGGCGCCGGCAAGGACTTTTCGGCTTTTGCGCCCAGATCTTTTAATTTCTGAACCTGCGAAATCAGATTGCCCCGGCCGGTGTTGAATTTACTCATCACATCAGTATGGGCTTTTTGCACGGAATTAATTCTTTCGCCGACGGTTTCGAGATCACTGACGATTCCGGCAAATTTGTCGTAGAGTTCGCCACCGCGTTTTGCGATTTCGAGTGCGTTCCGCTGTTGCCGCTCTTGTTTCCAGAGCGAAGCAACGGTTCGAAGCGTTGAAAGTAATGTTGTGGGGCTGACAATGGCCACGTTTTTATCCCACGCCTGTTCGAATAATTCGGGTTTTAGACGGAAGGCCAGCGCAAAAGCAGGTTCAACAGGCATAAAGAGCATAACAAAATCCGGTGAAACCACCTGATCGGCCAGATGATATTTTTTGTCTGATAGGTCATTAATGTGACGTTTAAGTGACTCAACGTGAGCAACGGCAAACTTATCCCGCTCGGCCTCAGTATGAGCTGAGACCGAAGCTTCGTAGGCAATGAGAGTCATTTTAGAATCGACGATGAGATGTTTGCCTTCTGGAAGTTTAACGATAACATCCGGGCGCAACATTTCGCCGCCAAGCCCTCTGACGGTTTCCTGAGTAAAATACTCTTCGCCC
>JANPPN010000230.1:0-15185 GCA_031428535.1 Bdellovibrio sp.
GACCGCGCCGCCACCGAGCAAAACAATTTTGTTATTATTTTTCCATGGCGGGTTTTCCAAAAACCCGTGAATTTGCAAACCCCGTAAGAAAAAATCCGGAACCAAACCCGAGCCGATTGCCAGCATCGCGGTAATGTTGAGTAGAAGTGCCAGCGTAGCAAATCGATAGTTGTTAAAAACCAATAACAGCAGTGCCAGCAGCAGCAGAAAAAAAACCGCGATTGTCATCAAACTAATAGCGCGCTTTCAGATATTCGCCCAAGTCTGTATTGTTACCAAGAATCCCGAGCAGTTCTAAAGTAACTTTGTGGGGCTCAGGTTGCGTTTGGTACAAGGTGCTGACGAACGGCAGCCCCACCGTGTACGGAAAAAATTCTGCCTGATTGCCTTCGCGATTAACGACTTCAACGGCCTGTTCAGCGGTAAAGAGTTTAAAGAACAATCCGGTTTTTGCAAAACTTTCCTCACTGAGATATTCGGCCTGACCTTCAATCAGCAAAGCCTGCTCGGCCGACCGTACCTGAACATCAAGCTGTAACGATTGTCCGAGAAAATCCTGCATGACGTGGCTGAGTTCATGATTGGCAATGCCGGCAATTTCAAGCATTTGAAATATTCGATACTCGAAACCGGAATATTGTTTCAGGAAATCATCATTTAACAGAATCCACCGGCGTTTCGGGTTAGCGGGGTCGGGCATAGTTGCGCCTCTGAAATAAATCGGACCGTTCCAGCCGGCCGCGCGGAGTTTTGCTTCGAAATCTTTTTTATTCAAGAGCAAAAGATCAGTGCGTTCCCTTACATCGTTCAGGTCAAGTTTGTAAAGCTCTGCAAGGTGCAGCGCTGAACTTTGCGAAAACAACACTTCTTCGATCCAGGCTCTGCGCAGGCAGATCGGCCAGTTTTTAAATTCAATCTTCTGAAATTCGAGATTTATTCCACAGAAATTTTTTATGTGGCCGGAAAAACTATCATTGGATGTGATGAATTTCTGCGGAAACTCAGTTCGGAAGACATCAAACCAGAGGTCATATTTTTTTGCGATCAGTTCTTCGCGGACTTTTTGAACCGGGCCCATCCAGAAGTTTTTTCGGATGTAGGTATGAAATTTTTCGGCAAACAAATCGGGCGCCTTTAGATAAATTCCGGAAAATGCTCCACCCCGGGTGATTCGCGAAAAATAACTCGGGAAAGTTTCATTGGGCTGTTGTTCTTCAGGGGTAAGTGCCTGAGCATAACTTGAAAAAACAAATAGGAATAAAAATAGGTATTTCATTCTCAAAATATGCAATCCCGACTATGGGGTTGGCAATAGAATTCTCACAAAAAGAAAGCGGAATGCCGTTTCGGGCATTCCGCTTTGCGAGGTGAGTGACTGCTGACAGAGACTAATTAACGTTGGTAACCACTTCGTAAAATCTCAATTGCAATAATTTCAGACCGGTGTTGTCGTATTCCCAGAAGTAATCCTGCAGGCGATCATCGAAAAGAGCGTATCTTTCATCGATTCCGTCACCATCGAGATCGGCGTAGATAAATAGAAGCTCCGCACTGACATTAGTGAAGCTACTTTTGCCGGAATTTCGCACAGCTACATAATTCAGAGTGCTGCAGACTTCTTCCATGGTAACGGGATCAGTGGCGCAAGTTGCAATTCGAGCGGATCCGCCCGGTTTTCCGAGTGCTCGTGCAAAAACTGAGTAACTGGTTATACCATCACCGTCCGGGTCAGGACTTGGAAGCCTGAAGCTTGCGGAACCATCAGTACCGTTGGCGTCAAGTACCTGAAAATCTCCTTGAGATAAAAGTATTTTTGTTCTTCCCGCTAAAGGCACAAAAATTCGGTGACCTAGATTTCCGGTCATGGATGCAGTTTTATTTTTAGGTACTCCTATAATGTTCAGACCATAGTGCGCGCCGGAAGGTGCCCCGTTTTGCGCAAAAAGAGACCCACCGAGTGCAATTGCACCAAAAAAAACGATCAAATTTTTCATAATTCCCCCTGACCAAAGCCTAGCAACACATGGGCCAAAGCTGGTACGCGATTAAATCAAAGCTGTGCTTTTTGATTGTTGAGTAAATGATCTTTTAAAACGGCCACGTGTGAGCTTTTAATCAATTAAATCAACGTGCTAAGTAGCAACCTGACCAACATAAGGTCGGTGTCTAAATCTTCGTCGGATTAGCCGATAACGTAAATTGGAGAACATGAAAACCACCTTCCGATTTTTCTTCTTATTATACTTTGCGATTTTAATTTCGCAGAATTCAAGCGCTGATGTTGCGCCGCCGAAAATTGCGGATGAGCAGTTCCGTGAATCTACAAAATTATTTTTACAGAAAGACTACCTGCAAAGCGCACTTTTATTGCGCCAGCTGATTCTTGCCGACCGAAAAAAATCGATGTACTGGTTCAACTTTGCCAGCTGTCTTTACATGCTGAAGAGATATCCCGCAGCTATCAAATATTTCGATCATGTCATCAAACTTAACGCCCAGTTTGTGGTTATCGCAAAAATCAATAAAGCCAAAGCACTAGTGGCGCTCGGCAAGAGCGACGAGGCAATGGCACTTCTTGAAAACGTACTGGCTGAACCGGTACAGGAAGGGCTGCGCAAGTTGGCCAGCATAGAGCGGTCAAACATTCAGGAAGTCTTTGCAATTGAAGAAAGTGCGCTTCAGAAATATCAGCAAGGCGAAATTGAAGCTGCAGAAAGTATTCTTCGAGCAATCAAGGAAGAACTGTTATCGAACGATGCTTTGATTCTTTTTTCAATGACATTGCTCAAGCAGAATAAAAAAAAGGAAGCCGAGCTCTTGCTTTTCAGGCAGGGTAAAGCCCGAACTCTGGAGCCCGCGCAACGCGATTCGCTGATTGGTTTGCTCAGACGGGCGCGAAGTACCGAGAATTTTGAAAAACCCTACTGGCTGAGATTCGATGTGGCTACCGGTATGACCGACAACGCGTATGTTGATGGTTCCAGTCAGATTCTGCAGACAAGCAGCTTAACGCAGATGGCAGCTTCTTTCGGTTATCAGTTTGAAAAGAATCAGAAGTTGTCTTACAGCCTTGGATATTCGTTTACCAATGAAAGCTTGCAAGCTGCAGATTCGCCGCAGTTTGCAAATTACTCTGTAAGTGGCGTGGTTCGCTATGAAGATCAGAAGTTTTTGTATACGGTAACGCCGCTGTTGCAGATGCAAAGCTTGAACAGTTCGCCGGCAGTTAAAAAAGCCGGACTGAGCAGTGCCGCCGCTTATCAGGGGACGGATTCCGAATATGGTATTGAGGCCTCGTATTATGATAAGGCGGTAATTGATTCGAATTACAGCTATCTTGAAGGCGGAGAGTTTTTGTTTCGGCCCTATTTCGGAATCTGGACTGAAAGTTTTTATGGACAGGTTGCCTTACCGATCGGATCTGACTTAAGTAGGGACATTCAGTACTCGGATACTTCGGTTTTGCCGCTGAGTCAGTACTACCTCGGTATAAACTTAAAAGCATCTTGGTCTTTTAATAAGAAAAATTTCCTGCAATCCGGTTTTTTAATAATGCAGCGAAATTACAAAAACCGTGCGCAGCCAAGCGGCAAAGAGCGGGTCGACCAAGAGCTAGCCATCAATCTGAAGTACAGTTATTATATTTTGCCCAAACTTTTTATCTATGCAACAATTGACCACGTCAGTAACCAATCTACTTTGGGACCGGGCGATGTTCGCGACAAAAACTACCGGACCAATACTCTTTCAGTGGGGCTTAACTGGGATGTGTTTGAGTGAGTACAGCATACAAGATTGAAAACATTGTTTCATTAATAGATCTTGCGAAGCATCACGATACAAAAGCACAAAGTGAATTAATTGTACTGACCCAACAACGTCTGTTTAAATTTTGTGTGTTGCTCGGAAATAATCGCGAACTGGCAGAGGACCTCTGCCAGGAAGCTTATATCAAGGCCTTCAATAATCTTGAAAAACTCAACTCACCGGATTCGTTCTATGCCTGGCTCTGCCAAATTGCGAAAAATCTCTTTTTCGATCACAAGCGCAAAAGAAAAGAAGAGCCGTTAAATGACGATGCCGCCGAAATGAATCATGGCGCCGATCTTCAGATGGAAAGTGTAATTCAGGTTCAAAAGGTATTGCGTACATTTGATCCGGAAGACCGGTACCTCCTATTATTAGTTGAACTTGAAGGATTGTCTTATCGTGAGACAGCAGAACTGCTGAAAACAACAGAGGCTGCCGTTCGATCCAAATTACACCGGTTACGGCAGGAATTTGTAAAAAAATTAAAATAATAAAGTATTTCAGAAACGAAGTGCGCCGTCGCCGCGTCTACACTTTGAAAAGGATCTATAAAATGTCGCAAAATGAGAACAACCCGCAAAATAATGAGGAAATAGTAAAATCGATGTTCCTTAAAGTGGGAAACAGCCAGTTGGAACCATCACCTTTTCTGAAAACACGGGTACTTATTCACGTAAAAGAGGGTCAAAAACATCAAAAAATAGTTAGATTCTGGCAGTGTTTTTCAGCCGGTTCGTTGGCGGTAATGCTGTTAATCGGTTTTTATGCCATCCATACTCTGAATTCAGTTCAAAACAGCGGTATTGCCAATCAGGCTTACGTTATTCATGTCGAATTCAATCAGGATGATCTTTCGAAAGTGGTAAAGGCAGAAGTCATGTTGCCGGACGAAGTTAATTTTATGTCTTCTAAAGGTAAAGTGCACAGTCAGCGGCAAATGACTTTACCGGTGCAGATTAAAACTGCGGGGCGCGGCAAGTTGCCTTTTGTGGTTTCGTCTTCGGTTGAAGGTGAAAAGAATATCCGGGTAAGACTTCTTGATGAAAATGACAATCTGGTGCGTGAACAGGTTCTGAAATTTAAGTTCGCAAAAAGCGGTCAGCAGGTTAACTTATGAAAAATTTAAAGATACTAATTATTGCTGGCTGTTTTATCTCGCAGGCTGTATACGCCCAGGAGTTAGTACCGGCAACCAGCGAAGATCAGGAAATATTCAATCAGCAACTCGAGCAGGCTGAAAAGCAAAATGCCGAATTCAAAGCCAAGCGTGGCGAAGCAGCCGGTGCAGGTTCGGCGGAAAACCGCAAAGCCAACTTTGGCCAGATCGTTTCGGCTGAAGCTAAAAAACTGAAGGACTCAGGCGCTGATTCTAAAAAAGGGATAGGCTCGGAAATATCAATTTTAAAACGTAAAAATCAAACTCAAATTGAAAACAATTCCAGTTCGAACTCTAACGGGTCATCCGCAAGCAAAGATGGTAGAAATTCGGCTCCTAGACTCAACAACTCCGGAGGTGCGCCAAGTCAGCCTGGACAATCAGGTAACCGCAACAAATAGAAATAACAGATCCCCATATCGTTATTACAGTATCAGTTAGAAGACCCGCCCCCAAGCGGGTCTTCTAGTTTTTTCAACTCAAAAAATACAGAGAAATTTTAACATTACCATTATGAGGCGCAACGATTCATTCACGACCAACGTCTAATCTTTAACAAGGGGAATTTATGAGTCGACGCTCACGTTCACGGTACGATTTAGTAATGGGCCAACGGGAAGACCACTTCATGCGCTATATAACTCTTATGCTGATCTTTCTCGGTTTTTTGCTGGCACCTCAGTTCTACAAACAATACAAAGCTAATCCTAAATTACAGGCCGTGGCCGTAGCCGCCTTTAAAAATTTGACTTTCTGAGCTGTTGTTTCACAATAGGTACATGACTGAAGAAAATCTCACTCAATTTACCTATCACTTTAATTTCGAAGACGGCACTCAGAAAAAATTTGAACTACACCTGAGCAGCGAAAAATTTGAAGTTGTACGCCAAGAAACAACACCGCTTCCGGATTGGACAAAACTAGACGAATGCAAATGTACAAATTGTCCGTTAAAAAGCGAGCAGGTTGCACACTGTCCGATCGCCGCCAACCTGAGCGACCTCGTGGGTTCATTCAAGGATCGCGTTTCATTTGAAAAGGTTGAAATACGGGTTGAGTCCGCTAATCGCGAATATCTGAAAAAAACCGATCTACAGGATGGAATTCAAAGCATCTACGGCCTGATCATGGCCACCAGCGGCTGTCCGCATATGAATTTTTTCAAACCGATGGCGCAGTTTCATCTGCCTTTTTCCCAGTTCGAAGAGACGCTCCCGAGAACTATTTCAATCTATCTATTGAGACAACATTACTTGCTCGAGCAGGGCAAAATTACTGAAGTCAATTTGAAGTCACTTGGTGAGTGCTATAATGAAGTCAATCAGGTGAATCGGGGCATCGGCGAAAGATTCAAGCTTTTGAAAATGAAAGACTCCTCAAAGAACGGCGTAGCTATTCTTGATGCACTGGCAACTCTTGTTCCTATGGAGTTAGCAGACGGATTTAAAAATTTCGAAGCGTTATTCAGCCGGCCCGACAGCTACAATAAGTAGTTTATTTGTGTTGAAACTTGAATACTTTGTTGATAATTACAAAAGTTATGGCAGTCAGTCCAACGTGCAAAACCACGGCACTGTTGCAAAAAACAATAGTGAGTATCCGCTGCTTTCACTGCGCTATGGAAATTCAACAGGGCCAACGCTGATCATTTTCGGCGGAGTGCATGGCCTTGAGCGAATCGGTGCACAGTTGAGTCTGTCATTGTTAAACAGTTTTCAGCAACGCCTCGAGTGGGATCAATTGCTGCATGACATGCTTAAAAAAATTCAGGTGGTTTTTATTCCACTGGTAAACCCGGTCGGTTATTTTGAAACCACAAGGTGTAATGCAAATGGCGTGGATCTGATGCGGAACGCACCGCTCGAAGCCAAAGAAAAAGTGCCATTCCTGCTTGGAGGGCAGCTGTTCTCCAACAAGTTACCGTGGTACCGAGGGCTTAGAATTGAAAAAGAAACCCAGTTTGTATTTGATGTCATGCAGGAAGTTCTGCTGAAATCAAATTGTGTGATATCTCTCGATGTTCATTCAGGTTTTGGCTTCAAAGACCAGTTATGGTTTCCGTATGCTAACAGCAGAGTTCCGTTTTCAAATCTGAATGAAATGTTTTTGTTTTTTGAATTGTTCGAAAAGTCGAATCCACACCATATTTATAAAATTGAACCGCAGTCAAAAGTGTATCTGACGCACGGAGACCTGTGGGACTATTGCTACCTCAATTTTAAGCGGCCGGATCAGGTTTACATTCCGTTGACACTTGAGATGGGTTCGTGGATCTGGGTCAAAAAAAACCCGCTCCAGCTCTTTTCAAAGACCGGACTATTTAACCCGATCAAGCAGCATCGGCTGAACCGTACCTATCGGCGGCATCGGCCATTATTTGATTTTATTTTACACAGTTTGTATTCCAGTCAGACCTGGGCCAATCATCAACTCAGCCGTACGGAACTTATTACAGATCACGCGATGAAAAAGTATTATGAAAGATAACAAGCAGTTGCCGAAAAATTGGATTCTTGTTCGAGGCCTTATGCGGAGTCAATTTCATTGGAAAAGTTTTCCGGAATTTTTAAAGTCAGAATTGAAACTCAATTCGGTTCAGACAGTGGAACTTCCGGGTAATGGCTTTCTATATACGCAAAAATCGCCGACTTCAATTGATACAGCAGTCGAAAAACTTCGCAGCCAAATATCAGGTGCAAAGACCGAAGCTTTCGGTTTAATAGGGATTTCTCTCGGTGGGATGCTAACAACAAGATGGGCACAACTTTATCCTCTTGAGGTCAGCCACCTTGTACTGATTAACTCAAGTTCAACACTCTCTCCTTTCAATCAGCGACTGCGGTCCGCAAACTACCCAAGTGTTGTGAGACACCTGCTTTTTGGAAATCCTGCTGCAAGTGAAGAGTTTATTTTACGGACGACCTCCAATTCCGAAGGGCTTTGGAGACCTCAGCTCACTGAAAATATTGAATTTTTAAAGACTCATCCGCTAAGTGCCTTCAATTTTTTCCGACAGCTTAATCTTGCCGGCCAGACTGATTTTGTAGATGTTCCTAAGGCCGCAAAATTGATTCTGACTTCAAAGGCGGACCGCCTTGTCAGTTCTGAATGCAGCGAGCGAATTTCGCAGCTTTGGAGCTGTGAAATTCGGAAACATGAAACGGCAGGACATGATCTGCCGCTCGATGATGCCGGATGGCTAGTCGAAAATATAAAAAATGCATTTTAAGTCTTAAATTTCTGCCATCCAGCTAAAGAAACCGTTATCTGCGATCGGTTCAGGGTGGCTGCGGCTTTAGCCCGGGTTTAATTGCTTTCCAATTATTTTTTACAGTCGACCAGAACGCTGAACTCGCGTCGATATTCAATTTCGAATTTTTGTATTCAAAAGGAACTTCGGCGGCAACTTTGCCGGTTTTGTTGTTTTTAAGAATCCAGTTTCCGAATGTCGACAAAAGTTCGTAGGCAAAATGTTTACCAGACCGGTAGTGTTGTGAGGCCGAAATGATATCTCCGTCCTCAAGAAAAAATTTAAAATATCCATTTGCCTTTGCCGCAGCCGTAGTCATTTCACCGTAGAAGCTGAATTTTCCTTTTGTAATGTCCAGTGGAATATAAAGTAATAAAAGGCGGTTCAGGCTGGCTACATTTAAATTTTCGAGTTCAATCCCGATAGAGCCGCGCGGCGGGCGGCTAAGTACATCGAGTTTACCGCCGGCCTTGATCGGGGCATGCCCCTGCAAAAGTGCGCTGAAGTAAAACGGGCTTGAAAGATCACGCGCCCGCGAGCGCAGGTTACGGGCGGTCAGTTCGATATTTTCAAGTTTGACGTCGATGGGCGCCTTTAGTTTTCTCTCGGTAAAGTAAGCCGCCGAATTTTTTAGCTGTAAGTTTTCTATATGAATCGGGATAATCAGGTTGAGCACGTCCTGCCAATGGCTTTTGTCTTCTTCAAGTCCCGACTGGCTTTGCTCGGGGGTGCCGTGGCTGAAGCGCAGCTGCAAATTTGTAACACTGACATTTCCCGAGAGTTCTTTGTGAAAAAGTGAACGCCACGAAAGCGCCAGATCAATTTCTTCGGCCGTTAACAGCGGCGGCAGTGTTGAATTCCGTTTTTTGATTTCAAAACCCTGCAACTGATAGGCGCCGCGATACAACGCCAAATCAAGATCGCGGACGTGGCCGGTGTAAGTGCCAAGTTTGCTTTTGAGCAGGCGATTTACTTCCCAAAGTGCAAGCGGCGGCAGTAACAGGCGAAGCAGCACCAGCGCCGAAAATGCAATAAACGCCCATCTTGGAATTCTTTCAATAATACCCAGAACGTGGCGGGCGTGAGGAGTTTTTATTGCGGGCTGATGGATTCTAAGGGCCGCGATTTCCGCGCCCAGGAAAATGATCAATGAGGAATAATAAACCCAGAACAGCAACACGATTAAAGACCCTGCGGCACCATAAGCCGAACCCATCGCCGTTTGCCCCAGATAAAGTCCGATCAGTGTTTTTCCGATCATGAAGAGCACACCCGTCAGCAGACCTGCGCGCAACGCCATGCCGGTTTCAATGGTTCTGTCAGGTATCCATTTGAAAATGGCGGAAAATAATACCGAAAACAGCACAAGGCTTGCCGCTATGTACAGAATCTCACCTAACATGCCACCTTCTATTGCTATGACGAACGACAACAACGACGAGAGCATCAGTGAAATAATCGAAATAAAGATAAAAGTAAGGACAATCCCGAACGACATCAAACGCTTTGCGATGAAATGCCGCAGTTCAGCCGACCAGTGCTGATCTTTGTGTGAGACCACCGGCGATTCAAAAATTCTATTCAGGGAATTCTGCAGATGCGCGAATATAATACTGGCCGAAAAAAAGAGCGTCAGCGAGCCGATCCACCCCCCAAGCGTGTGGAGTTCTTGGCGCTCGGCCGCTTTTTCGATTATGGCCGAAAGTACATCGGCGGCCTCTTTGCCGATCAGTTCCTTAACCTGCATCACGAGCTGTACCTGCAGATCAAGATGCAGACTCGACAGAAAGGAAATCAGCAGAATGACCAGTGGAGCAAGCGAAAAAGCGGTGTAAAGTGCTAACGCCGCACTTAGGGTAAAGATGTCATCTTTTTCAAATTTTTTGTGTAGCTGCCCGAGGAATTGCACCATTCAATAGTTAGATTGCAAGCGCTTAGCCACGTGGAAAATCTCACCAGCAAGGCTTAGGACTACAATTTGCAATTGCTCGAGTCCGGAGAATATATGAAAAAAGATGAAAAAAAAATTCGTTACGCGGTTGTTGGACTGGGGCATATTGCGCAAGTGGCTGTTCTCCCGGCCTTCAAACATGCAACTAAAAATACTCGTTTGGCGGCGCTCGTTTCGGATGACCGGGAAAAACTGACTGAGCTGAGCCGGAAATACAAAACCGAACTCAATTGTCATTACGATGAATACCATAAACTGTTGCGCAGCGGGGAAATTGACGCCGTTTACATCGCAACACCGAATTCGCTTCATTATCCATTTGCTTCGCTTGCGGCCAAAGAAGGCGTGCATGTGCTGTGCGAAAAGCCGTTGACTTCGGATCTGCGGACCGCCTTTGAACTGGAAGAAATCGTAAAACGCAGTGGCGTAAAATTTATGACGGGTTACCGTTTGCATTTCGATGCGGCCAATCTTGAAGCGATAAAAATGATTCACTCGGCAAAATTCGGTGAGATCCGAATTTTTAATTCGGTATTCTCTATGCAGGTGCGCGATCGTGACAATATCCGCCTGAAACGGCAGTATGGCGGCGGGCCGCTTTTAGATATCGGAATTTACTGTATCAATGCCGCCCGCTATCTTTTCCGTGATGAACCTTTCGAGGTCTTTGCATCGCATGTCAATAACACCGATGATCGATTTTCCGAAGTGGACGAAATGCTCGCAGTGGTGCTTAAGTTTCCGAAAGACCGGCTGGCTACTTTTACCTGCAGCTTCGGCGCAAGTGATTGTTCAGAATATAAAGTTGTAGGCACCAAGGCCTCGTTGACGCTTGAAAACGCCTATGACTATTCACTTCCGATGAAGCTGTCATTTACGAAAGACGAAAAAACAACTATAAAAAAATTTTCTAAACATGATCAGTTCGGCGCTGAAATTATTTATTTTTCAAATTGTATTCTGAATAATCTGGTGCCCGAACCTTCATTGAAGGAAGGCCTGATTGATCTGCAGATTATCAGGGCGATACAGCGTTCATGTGAAGTCGGTGAAACGGTTCAGGTTCAGACCGAGATCAAGACCGAGCGTCCAGAGTTACGACAGAAAATCAGCAAACCCGGAATTGCACCGCCCGAAACCATCAATGTGGTTTCGCCTTCGCTGGATTAGTATTTCAGAACGCCCAGGCTTTGCATCGGCCCGATAGGTTTTGCAGCAGCCTCGCGCGCGAACGATCTGATTTCAGAAACGAGCAGGGTGGTGCCAACGCCTTGCTTCCGAATTCATCTTCAAGTGTGATGAAGGCCGTACCTTTTGCCGGTGGCGGGCGCTGAAAAACCGTTAAGATACCTGCGTAGCTGGCAATAAAGCCTCTCGGTAAAAGTTTGAGCGCATTTGACGTCAGCTTCGGCAGTTCGGGCTACCAACGTGGCAGGAAGACCCAAAGGCTTTTTGCCCTCTGCAAGATGGTAATCTATAACTTACCATCTTGCAGAGGGTTTGACTTCAGAAAATATCCAAATTCTTTCAATTTTTTTTTAAGATTTAACCCACAAATTCTTCAGACGAACCAATTATTCTTAAATAAAAAACTCATGGCCGAAGTTTTAGTCGAAGCGCTCTTAAATAACGATATGAGTACTTTTCAAGATGTGTTGATCGCCCATCTGAAAATAATTTCTAAAACAAATTTAGCTAAAAAAACAGGTCTTGGCAGGCGAACAATTTACGATCTGATGAATAGAAATAAATTTGACCCGCGGATTTCAACCTTGGGTTCACTTTTAAGCACTCTAGCCGCATAACAAAACGGGCAACCCGTGTCCAGGAAAGCCACTCCGTCTGACCATTCAGAAAGTTAATGACAAATTCATTAGGTCTGCTCGATTCGGAGCGGACTTTTTATTTTGCAAAAAATCGGGTCAAAGTGGCGTAGTGGTTGTTAAGAATAACCGCTTCCTCGTGTGTGCCGCCTTTGTCGGGATGAAAAATCCGCGCCAGCGTTTTCATGGCAGATTTTAAAGTTTCTTCGTCGCGGGTCTGCTCCAGTGAAAAACCGTTCTGCGTAAAAAACTCGAACGCATTTTCAATCGCAACTGACAGCCTTTCACGGGAAGGCTCGGCTTTCAGTTTGTTTTCGGCCTTTTTTTCTCTGACCCACTGTTTTTGTTTTTCATACTGCGCCTTTTTAAAATCCGCCTGCTTGGTCTTATATGGAGATTCTGTTTTTGCAGCGCTGAAGCCTGTTGCCATCGTCAGTGTTTTCTTTACGTCCAAAAAATCCGGATATTTTACATCAGTCGCGAGGAGGATCGTCCAGATGTGTTTGCAGGTGCTACCCTTGGAGCCTGTCCGACAAGAGCAACTGGCCGTCATTTCTGGGTCGGCAATGGCTTTTGTTGCCAGTGTCACTCTTAAAGGTGGTGTTGATCTGACGAAGCCCTGAATCAGGGTATCTGACCCGTTTGATACGTAGCCGAGCTCTTTGGCATAGTCTTCTTCCCCGCGCCTGCGGATTTCGGTTTTAAAATAATTTGCGAGATTTTCATGAATCGGCATAGTTATGGTTTGCCAGAAAATACATGAATCTGTCACCTATAGAAAAGTTAGACATGAATTTTAAGCTAGAGTCCGTAAATTTGATTTGGCGTGGCTTGGGCCTTGCTAAACCTAATCGGATGACTCTTGTTGCACGTGTTTTAGCGCCATTCATACTTGTTTTTACCTGTTCAGCCTTTGCGCTGGCTCAGGCATCAGCCTCGGCCGAATTGCGGAAAGTCGACATTGCCAATCGGCAGAAAAATATCCGAATTATCTATACCGAGCCCTTGAAAACAAAAGCCGGGCCAACGCAGGTTATTTTTAAGGGCTTACCTCATACGGTGTTAAGTGAAGCTCAGATTATACAATTGGATCTCGAGTTGCGCGCGCGGAACTTTGCCGATGCCTTTAAGAATGATGGCTGCTATGCCAAATCCCACCTGATCAGTTACGAACTGAGCCGGGCCGGAATTAAGCATTCAAAAATTTTTATTTACGGCGAAAAGCTCGGCGATATTCAGGTGCAGGGCGCGCACCCTCCAATCTTGTTTGAATTTCATGTCAGCCCCGTGGTGCTGGTAAAGTTAAATAACGGGAAAATCATTCCTCATGTGCTGGATCTATCGTTCTTCAGCGCGCCTGTTCAATTGAACACGTGGCTACATTTATTTTATAAAGACTCAAATACCCGCGTTTTAAAGAATTCAGTTCATAGCCCCGAAAATATAGATCCCACCTGGACTGAGCGCAAAGATAATCCCTACGATGTGGATTTACTTTACCGATTCGAAACCGAAATTGATGCATTCTTACAATTACTAAATAAAAAAGCGAGGCCAAGATGAAGAGTTCAAAAGTACTTTTTTCAGGAGTTTTGTTTTTAGCATTGATAACTCTTGCCGACTCTGCCAAATGGATGGAAAAAGGTTTTCCGTTTGAGCAACACTTAAGCTTGGACCTGGTTTATGATATCACCACAGCAAGCCCCGAACAGTTGATTGCCAAAATGAATAAGTTAGGTGTTAATGTTTTACTGGTTAATAGCGAAAAGCCGGCTAAAGAACTTAATCCGCTTTTTCAAAATCTCGAAGTCGCTTCAGCAGCTCTACTGAAAAAGGCCGAGTTTCAGCAAACCTACGAGGGCCGCATGATCGGCAAATCCAACCCCTGTTGCGATTTAAAACAAGACACCATTCTTATCCGCGATACCGCCTCAACCTACACGCTCATTCACGAATTTATGCACGCCAACTTAATAGCTGCGAGCAATGCCGGAGGCCAAGATTTAGAAACTCAATTTTCGCTGAACTACCGACGCATGACTTTTTATCAAAAGCGGATTTTCGACAATTCATACGAGCTGTTAAATCCGCTTTGGCGGCGCGATATACTAAGTGCGCAGGCCGATGTGGTTGGTCAATTATTTGCCCGCATTCAGATGGGTCAAAGTCAGGAAGCCATCATTGAAAAGGTTCTTGAAAAGTACATCGACGAAGGAAACCCGTATTACGATAAAGCCCGGCAAGAGCAGGGCCTCAAATACGGCGAACTCATGATAAACAACGCAATCGACATCTACAACAGCGTGGATGCTTCGATAAAGTTTTGCCAGACGATTGTAGCTAACTTGCGCGCGTCATTAGTGGCAGGGGAGTTGGACAAATCGGATAAGTCTAAACTGGATAAGGCGGACGCCGAAGCATTCAATAAGTCTGCGAATGAGCTGATTCAGCGGCTCGAGACGGTTAAGACCGAAATTCTGCTGTTGAAAGAAATGTACAAGAAATAAAATGTCGACAGACAAGTCGGAAAAATCTGTCAACTTAATTGCCAGCTGAACATGATTTTCGGAAAAAGCTAAGTTATCAATATAACTTAGCTTTCCTGAATAAAAATTAAAATTTGTCTATAAAAGCAATTGACGTTCTAATCTGAGAATACCTAACAAACTGAAATAACACAGGATTTCCGTTTAACGATTTTGGCCGTTGCTTTGCTTTAAATCGGGAAAGGTTTCGGGGGAGTGAACATGAAAATAGGCATCTTATTCTTAATGGCTCTAATCACGGTTGAAACATCATTTGCTCAATGTACACCGGATGGCCCGGAAGAATGTCTGACCCTCAGAGAGCAAGCCAACAGATTCATGCAGCAGGCCGAGTTTTTCGAACGAGATAAATTATACGGCGATGCCGCCAACAGTTATCTTTCGGCAAAGACCAGATATTTACTATCTGCTAAAAAAATTGGGAATGGTTTTTTCTCAGATGCGGATGTTGATCGCGGCAAGGCTGATGAAGCTGCCACAAATTATACCCGCGTTGATGAACTTGCGACGGAGCAGGAGCAGGCCGAAGACGCGGCAGCAGCGAAAAAGAAAAAACCTAAAGCTAAGAGAAATATTGCCAGTGTAGCGGTGCCTTCAGGTTTTGCCAAATTAGGGGCTGAAGCGCCCGATCTGGAAAACTAGAAAAGCG
>JANPPN010000231.1:0-5271 GCA_031428535.1 Bdellovibrio sp.
TCAAAAATTTTATCAACTATACCGTTAGAAAAAGAAACAATCAACTTTAGTTCTCTTTGCGAATTATCAAAAATATATACACGGTCAAATATTTTTACACTTTTCTTTAACAAAGAAATACTTCTAAAAAACCTTTCCTTGGTTTTGATTGCAGAAACAGTATGTCCTCCTTTTATCACCCTGGATTTTATTCTTCCAATATTAATTTCAGGCGAACTGGTAGCAACAAAATAAAGATATGTTTTAAAATGCCTTTTTTTTAATGATTGAAAAAAAAGCAACTTGGATGGATGTGAAAGTACAGTTTCTGTAGAGAAGGGAATTGATCCTTTAGCAAGAAAAAATCTAAAGAAATCAGTAAGAAAAGCAACAGTTTCATTAGAAATTTTTTTATCGGAAAAAGTAAGTCCAAATTCTCCAAAATTTATTTTTTCTATTTCACCAGCTATAGAAAACTGGTTGATAAAAGATAGCGCTGATTTAGTTTTACAATATTTATTAAAGGTTATTTTTTCTGTTGAGTTACATATATTTTCTTAACAATTTAGACAATCTTCTCAATGAGCATTATATCTTTCATGAGTAAATTGGAATTAATAATTATTTCGTATTTATACTCGATCAGATAATCTCAGAAAGTCAGATGAATTCTCAAGGATTGCTGGAGATAAGTAAGAATAGTGATTTGAGGTGCGTTTTCTGTTCAGCGTGATTTTACCCTAAAGGAATTGACCAACTTTTAAAATATTAATACAAATTGTCGAATCATTCTAAAATAGGTACGACGCTTAGATAATAAAAAATAGATTTTTTATTCAAAGTCTTAAAAGAACATTCACTGTCAGAGATCCTTTTTTACTGATTAGATTATTGAATCTTGTTTTTTTTGTCCAAATCCATTCTTTTTTGTCAGAACTGAACTATTTTAACAGATTCTTCAATTTGTAAGAATTTAGAATGGATAACTAACTGAAGCACGAATTTATCATGAACAATATCAACACGGGTTTTCCGACTGATCGTCACAATTTTAGGATATTTTCTGCTAGGATATAAATTTCTTTCAGCAGATCTGCAACTAATATGATATCATCCTGAGTGGTGGTTATACGTGACTTTAAAATTGGATTGAAAATTTCAGTCGGATAGCGAATTTTCAAAGGTACGCCGGGAAAGCCGGGCCCGGTTCCCACATCCAGCAGCGGGAATTTAATGTCGACCAAGTCAGCTACGATCAGAGAGTCGATAAAATGTTTTATTGCGATATCCTTGAGCTTCAAAAGGCGGGTAAAATTCTGATGTTCCTGATTTCTCATAAGAATGGTGTAGAACTCAGCCAACTTACTGCGTTCTTGATGGGAGCAGCTGAACTCATGATTGCGGAAAATATCTGCAAGCCTGTCGTTCGCTTCTTCTTTGCCATATATTTGTTCAGGTTTAAAATCTCTTTTGCTGGCAACGGCGGGGCCTTTTAAGCTGATTCCAGCTTTTTCTTTTCGAGCCTTGTATGGAGAATAGTTCTGCTTATTTTTGTGCGCCACGATAAACCTTATGAAAGCAACCTATCATAATGCTAAACCCTTGAAAAGACTAAAAATATTACAGATAATAGTTAGCTATGTCGAAACAGCTACCTTTTCAGATAAGAGATGAAGCATTACAAGCATTTGAGTCGGCTACAAGCACTCAGGAGCTCTACAATTTTAAGGTGAAATACCTCGGTAAAACGGGTTCACTCACCGAAGTAATGAAGGTGATGGCCACGCTGCCGAAAGAGGAAAAGCCCGCTTTCGGCCAGATCGTCAATCAAGTGAAAACTTTACTCGAAGAAAAGTATCTGCAGATCGAAATGAGTCTAAAAAATAAAGAAATTGATTCGCAGATGCTGAATCAGAAATTCGATTTAAGTTTCCCCACAGCCGCCCGCGAACAGGGAAAAGAGCATCCCATTTATAAAGTGACGAATGAAATTTTTGCGATCATGGCGCGCATCGGGTACTCCTTACGCACCGGATCTCTGATAGAAAAAGATTATTATAATTTCGAAGCGCTGAATATTCCGCCGAATCATCCCGCGCGCGATATGCAGGACACATTTTTTGTTGATGATACGCACGTCTTGCGAACTCATACGTCTCCGATACAGATCCATTCGCTTGAAAATGAAAAGCCGCCGCTCAGAATTATCGGCACCGGTCCGGTTTTCCGTTGCGACAGCGATGTTTCGCATTTGCCGAACTTCCATCAGATTGAAGGCATGTGCGTTGATGAGAAAGTTTCGATGTCGGATCTGAAGGGGACTATTTCTTATTTTGTACGCGAGTACTTCGGGCCAGGGCTTAAAACACGGTTCCGGCCAAGCTTTTTTCCTTTTACCGAACCTTCAGCTGAAGTGGATTGCTCGTGCCCGATCTGTAAAGGCAATGGTTGTGCTATGTGTAAACAGACCGGCTGGATTGAAATTGGCGGTTGCGGGCTGATAAATCCAAAAGTTTTTGAACATGCAAAAGTTGAATATCCGAAATGGCAGGGTTTTGCTTTTGGTTTCGGAGTTGAGCGCATGGCGATCATCAAGTACGGCGTTGATGACATCCGGCTTTTTCCGGCGAATGACATCCGATTTTTAAAACAATTTTAACTGTGAAAATTTAACTGTAAAAATAGGGCTAATATGAAAATTTCGCTTAAGTGGCTTAGTGATTTTGTAGATGTTTCAGAGTATTTCGACCGGCCGCAGGAACTTGCCGATATCCTGACGAAGGCCGGGCTCGAAGTTGAAGAAATCCAGAACCGTGCAAAAGATTACGCGCATGTTGTCGTAGGTCATATTGTTTCAAAAGAAAAGCATCCCAATGCGGATAAGCTTTCGCTTTGTATGGTGGATGTTTCAGAAGTTAAAGATGGGCCGGATCGGCAAGTCGTGCAGATCGTGTGCGGCGCCCAGAATCATAAAGCCGGCGATAAAGTTATTGCAGCCCTCGTCGGCGCCGTGCTGCCGGGAAATTTTGTAATTAAAAAATCCAAGATCCGTGATGTTGAAAGTAGCGGGATGCTTTGCTCGTATAAAGAGCTCGGTCTTGTAGGCTTGTCTGATGGAATTGCGATTCTTGAATCTAAAGCTAAAGTCGGGCAGAGTTTTGCGGAATTCTGCGGTTTTGACGATGTTACCTTTGAACTGAAAGTGACGCCGAACCGGGCCGATTGCCTGAGCCACTTCGGGCTTGCGCGAGAGCTAGGTTGCTTACTGAACAAGCCGGTGAAGCAGCCCGAAGTTCTGACCAAATTTGCGTCGGTATCGACCAAACAGAAAATCAAACTTGAAGTTTTGAATAAAGAACTTTGTCCGCGCTATTGCGGCCGTTACATCGCCGGTGTCAAAATCGGGCCGAGTCCCGCATGGTTGAAAAACCGGTTAGAAGCTATCGGTTTGAATTCGATCAACAATGTGGTTGATGTAACGAATTACGTGATGCTCGAAATGGGCCAGCCGTTGCATGCCTTTGATGCGGATCTGATTGCGGGTGCTACCATTACAGTTCGAAGTGCGGCGAGCAACGAAAAGTTCGTTACGCTGAAAGAACAGGAACTCAAACTGAAGGGCGATGAACTGGTTATCTGCGACGCTGAAAAACCGGTGGCACTGGCCGGAGTTATCGGCGGTTTGAACTCAGGAGTGTCTGCAGGCACACTGAATATTTTTCTGGAATCCGCTTCTTTCAACGCGATGTCGGTCAGAAAAACCTCTCGCACCCATGGAGTTGAAACGGATTCGGCCTATCGATTCTCGCGCGGCGTAGATTCAAGTTCAACGTCTGCAATTATGGATCGGGCGAGCTTGCTGATTCTGCAAGTGGCCGGTGGCGAAGCGTACGTTGAGGCCTATGATGTTAATTCGAGCCCGCTTGCAAAAAATCCAATTTCAATTTCGATACAAACCGTAAGTGACCGGTTGGGCTATGAAGCGGATGAAAAATTATTTTTAAGTTACATGAAAGGCCTACAGATTAAAGTTGAACCGCTCAACGGCACGGTCGGCGGGCGATCAAACAGCGGCGAGTACATTATGACTCCGCCCTTGTTCAGATTTGATCTCGAGCGCGATATGGATCTTGTTGAAGAGTACGCGCGACTGCACGGTTACGAACACATTCAGGAAAAAATTCCGGCGTTTGCGGCCGAACCTGCAGCCCACAATGCCGAATATGTTCTGAATCAGAAAGTGGCGCAGTTTATCCGTGGTGAAGGTTTCAATCAGGCATTTAACTATGCTTTTACCAGTGATGTTGCGGAAAGCGGTTTCGTATCTGATATTAACCGGCTTAAGATTCAGGGGCTGGCTACCGATGAACAGGCGATAAAAATTCGGAATCCTCTCAGTGAAGAACTGAATGTGATGCGACGGACGCTGGCCTTCGGACTTTACAGGAATGCCCTTGAAAATGTGCGCACCGGAAATCACTATGGAAATCTTTTTGAAATCGGCCCGGTTTTTTCAAAAACTCAAAGTGGCTACAAAGAGAGTAGCCGTGTTTCACTTATTTCTTGGGGTGCACCTGTGGGTATTAATGCGAATTCAGCGGCGCCGGTTTATGGTGTCAAAGCCGCAATTGAAAAGCTTTTACAATCGTTGCAGATAACTTCGTATTCGTTTGTTCGAACCGATGAAGCGCCCGCATTTTTACATCTTGGCCAGTGGGCCCAAATTGTTGTTGAAGGGCAGGCGGTGGGCTACTTAGGTTCAGTGCATCCGATGTATCTGGATAATGAAAAAATCAGATTCGGAATGGCCATTGCCGAACTTGATCTGCAACAGATTCTGAAAGGCCAGCCGCGGCCGGCAAAATTCCGGTCGCTCTCGAAATTTCAGCCCTTACAGCGCGATTTTGCATTTGTTATGGATTCGGAAAGAGCCATCGGGGATTTATTGAAAGAAGCCAAGAAAGCCTGCGGCGCTATGCTAAAGGAACTTGTCGTGTTTGATATTTATGAAGGTGATAAATTGCCGACTGGGCAAAAGTCTGTGGCACTGCGAGCAAGTTTTCAAGCCTCTGAAGTTACGTTGTCTGATAATGAATTGATTGATTTAAGTCAGAAATTAATCCTTTCTGCCAAAAAGTCAGTTGGCGCGGAATTGCGCTAAGCGGTATTTTGAAAATAAAGATTCAAAAACTTGATTCATTTCGAATACTTGCTACGCTTTTACTATCTTAAGGAGAAGATTTCTCATGGCAGGACAGAACGTCGGAAACTCAACGATAACTAAAGCGGATA
>JANPPN010000232.1:0-4921 GCA_031428535.1 Bdellovibrio sp.
GCATCGATAATGATCGGCGTAATGGCAATCGGAGCCGTGATGTTCATGGCTTCAGGTAAAGACTATGCCGTTTTACTGACGAATATCCCAACCGATCAGGTGCCGGCAATTATCGAAAAACTAAACGCGAAAAATATTCCATATCGTCTGATGGAAGACGGCAAAACCGTTACAGTTCCGAAAGATTATCTGCACGCAACGCAAATGCAGCTGATGTCAGAGCTGGGATCAAGTAAAATGGGCAGTATAGGTCTGGAACTGTTCGACAAGCAGGAATTCGGAATTAACAGTTATGCTCAGAAAATCAATTTTCAAAGGGCTTTACAGGGCGAGCTAATGCGTGCGATCAACACTTTAACGGCGGTTAAGCAGTCGAAAGTTATTCTGGCAATTCCGGCAAAGAAAACAATGATGGAGGATTCATCTCCGCCTTCAGCTTCGGTTGTTGTTGAATTGCACTCCGGAAAAGAATTGTCTTCCGATCAAGTACGGGGCATTCGCTACTTGGTTGCCAATGCTGTTGAAGGTATGGATCCTGAGCGTGTAACAATTCTCGATGACCGCGGTAAAATGATTTCTAAACAGACTGACGGATCTACCGGGGCATCGAGTGAAATTCTCGAACTTAAATCGCGTGTTGAAAAGGAACTTGAAGGCCGTATTGAATCCATCTTAACTAAGGTCGTCGGTCAGGGAAAAATCGTTGCAAGAGTTGACGCCACGATCAATCATAAAATCACCACCGCCGTTGAGGAACAGGTCGATCCGGATAAAACGGCGATTTTCTCACAGACCACTCAAGAGGAATCTCTTGATGGTGCCCGCACAAATCCTACCGGTGTGCCGGGCTCCCGCTCGAACATTCCCGGTGCTGAAGACAATAGCGGCCAGGTCGGATTTAAACAGGATGTCAGAAAAGATTCTAAAACCGTTAACTACGTAGTACCGAAAACCGTTAAAAATATTAAAGAAGCCGCCGGCGCAGTTGAAAAGATCAGTGTTGCGGTTCTGATCGACAGTGTCCCGACCGTAACAACGAAAGCCGATGGCACCACAGAAACCACCTGGGCTTCGCGCACCCCTGAAGAGATCGCCAAATATGAATCATTAGTTAAAAATGCCGTTGGCTTCGTTGGTGCACGAGGTGACAGCATCAAAATCGAATCGATTCAGTTCCAGCCGGAAGACTTTACCGAAAGCGAAAAAATCCTTACAAATATTGAAAAGAAAAAGCTGATACAGTCGCTATTTAAATGGGGCCTGCTGGGCTTCGCGCTGATGCTATTCTTCTTTATGGTTATCCGGCCGTTCATGCAATGGATCACCGATTCATTTACGGATTCTGTTGAGGAAATGCTGCCTCGTACGATTGAAGAGCTTGAAGAACTGCATTCTGTAGATAACTCATTGCCAGGTCTTTCAAACGTTTTGCCGATTCTGCAGGAATCTGTCGACCCTGAAAAAGCCGAGAGCGAATTATTAAGAGACCGCATCGTAACCTTGATGCAAAAAGATGAAGAAAAAGCCGGCAGCGCAATTAATATGTGGGTTACGAGGAAGGAATAGTTATGAGAATTAGTCGATTTGAAAATCTCGAGTACGATCAGCTTCGCGGTGTGGATAAGGCGGCTATTCTTATTAACTACATCGGTAAGGACGCCATTAAAATTCTTTTTCAGAAAATGGACGACACAGACATTCGCAAGTTATTGCATTTGATGTCTAAATTTAAAGTGGTTCCGGTTTCAATTACCAAGCGTGTGCTTGAAGAATATTACGAATTACTGAGTGAATCCGAAGATTTTATTTTTTCAGACACAACCGGCAATAAAGATTCAATTATTGATGCCGTTGGTGAAGAACGGGCGCGCGATATCCTTGGCGGCCTGAACATCGGTTCAAATTCGGCCCGCTCGCTTGAATCGCTTGAAATGGTCGATGCTAAATCGCTTTCAACCTTTCTGGTGAATGAACATCCGCAGACTGTCGCGGTCATTCTGGCGCATCTTGATCCCGAAAAAAAGGGCGAAGTTCTGCGCCGACTGCCGGAAAGCCTACAGGCCGAAGTCGTATTGCGAATGGCCAACCTTGATAACGTCGATCCTGAATTAATCGCTGAAATAGACAAAGTGCTGAAGAATCAGCTTTCGAATTCCCACACGATTGAACAGGCCTCGCTCGGCGGCGTCCAGCCGGTTGCTGAAATGCTCAACGTCATGGATAAAAACTCTGAGCAGTCTATTATGTCAAGACTGGAAGAAAAGGATCCGCTGCTGGCGGAAGAAATCCGCAAATTGATGTTTGTCTTCGAAGATATTGCAAAAATTGATGATCGCGGAATTCAGGTTCTGCTCAAAGAAGTTCCGAACGATCGACTATTACTGGCACTTAAAACCGCCAACGATGACATCCGTAATAAGATATTTAAAAATATTTCGACCCGTGCTGCAGAAATGCTGCGGGAAGATCTGTCGAACATGGGCCCTGCTCGTCTATCGGATGTTGAGACCGCCCAGCAGGAGATTGTCAATGTAGCAAGACGGCTTGAGGCCGAAGGAAAAATTATCATAGCACGTGGCGGTAGTGAAGATGCGATGGTCTAGTATAGTCAAGCAGGATAAGTCAAATGTTGAACAGGCAGATGTGGCGGTGCTGAATTATACACCTAAGCAGTTCGATTTCGGCACACCGGGTTCGGCAATTGAATACCTGAAGAAAAAAGAAGCGGGATCTGATTTCATTATGAGTGATGTTCTCAGAACCACAACCGGCGTCGAAGAAATTGAACGTCTCAGTGAAGAGCAGAAGATTGAAGAAAAAGTTCTCGATAAAATTTCTTTACTGCAGCAGGACGCTTACCAAAAGGCCTTCGACCTGGGTTTTCTTGAGGGCAATAAAAAAGCCATCGAGGATAAGTCGGATGAATTGAAGCTTAAGTCGCAGGAAATCGACATGTTGCTGGGAAGTCTTAATCACATCAAAGAAGAAATGATTCATCAGAATGAAGCCCATATGATCACGATGATTTATCAGATTGCTTCCAAACTGGCATTTGACCATGTTAATGAAAATCAGGAAGTTGTTCTGAAAATTATCAAAAAATCTATCGAAGAAGCTCAGGCGGACGAACACGTCAACGTGTTGGTTTCGAATGAACAACTGGAATTTCTGGAAAAAATTAAACAGACCGAAAAACGAGAAAACGAATTTCTGAGAAAGGTTAAGTTTGTGGGCTCAGAAATGGTTTCAGTCGGCAGTTGTATTGTGGAAACAAACTACGGGGTCATCGATGCGCGGATTGAAGAGCGCATCAACAAGCTCTGGACGGAGTTCAAACAGGCCATTCCTAAGGTGAAATCGCCTATCGGGCCAGCATGATAGAGTTTGAAAAATATCAGAATATTCTAAACCAGATTCATCTGACCAAAGACAGCGGAAAAGTGACGGAAGTTACCGGTTTGATTATCAAAGGTTTCATTCCAGGGGTAAGTGTCGGCAGTATCTGCGAAATTCAAACTGCGGGCGCCGTCAAGCCCATTCTGGCCGAAGTTGTCGGTTTTAAGGACCGTCAAGTCTTGATGATGAGTTTGGCCGGCATGCGCGGAATTTCAATGGGTTCAAAAATTACACTCAGTAAACCGATAGCAACCGTGCGAGTCAGTGAAGAGCTGCTTGGCCGGGTGGTTGATGGTTTGGGCCAGCCTCTTGATAACGGGCCCGAGATCGAAATATCGAATGAAATTTCAATGTATCGTGATATCGTCAACCCGCTTAGCCGGGTGCCGATTCGTGAAGCGCTCGATGTGGGCGTAAGGGCGATCAATGCCGCAATCACCACGGGCAGAGGCCAGCGTATTGCCATACTGGCCGGATCCGGCGTCGGAAAATCCGTGCTGATGGGCATGATGGCCACCCAGACCGAAGCTGATGTAAATGTGATTGCACTGATCGGTGAGCGTGGTCGGGAAGTGCGGGAATTTATCGAGAATGAACTAGGACCCGAAGGCATGAAAAAAACCGTTGTGGTCTGTGTGACGAGCGATCAAAGCCCGTTGTTGAGAATGCGCGGCGCTTTTGTTGCAACTGCAATCGCGGAGTATTTTGCGCATAGCGGGAAAAAAGTTTTACTGGTTATGGATTCAGTAACCCGTTTTGCGATGGCCATGCGGGAAATCGGCCTGAGTATCGGCGAACCGCCCAGCACCAAAGGTTATACCCCTTCTGTGTTTTCAACGTTGCCGAAACTGCTTGAGCGCGCCGGAAATTTTGAAAACGGCGGCTCGATTACCGGGTTCTATACAACACTGGTTGAAAGTGATGACATGAACGATCCGATCGGTGATGCGGTCAGATCGATTGTTGATGGTCATATTGTTTTGACGCGCTCAATGGCCCACAAAGGCCACTATCCTGCCATTGATATACTTCAGAGTGCAAGCCGGGTGATGAAAGCTGTGGCCAGCTCCGAGCATCTGCGAATGGCGCAAAAGCTGCGCGAAATCATTGCCACTTACAACGATGCCGAAGATCTGATTAATGTGGGTGCCTATAAGGCCGGAGCCAACCCGAAAATCGACCGTGCAATTAAACTGATCGAGCCGATAAATGAATTTCTCAGACAGAAAACCGACGACCATTCGAACATGAATCAATGTATCAGAACACTTTCGCAAATACTGCTCAGCGCCTGAAGCCCCAAAGAAAGTTAGATGAAAAAATTTAAATTCACTCTTTCGAAAGTTTTAATACAGCGGCAGATTGCCGCCGACATTGCCATTAAAGAATTTGCTGAAGTCAAAGCCGTGCTGGACGCTGAAATCACACGTTTAAACGAAATGATTTCAGTTAAAACCCGCTCGCTTGATGAGCGGGCGGCCATGATACACGGAAGTACCGATTGGGTTAATTCTGTGGCGCAAAT
>JANPPN010000233.1:0-5480 GCA_031428535.1 Bdellovibrio sp.
CTCTGGGCATAGGCTCGCAATCGGCGGAAGGCTTGCGATAGGCCGAAGGCTCGCAACTGGTGGAAGGCTCGGTCCTGTTCGTTGAACCGGGAATTGGTACGATTAACTTTGGAAATTAACCACGCATTATTCAGAGGAACCCCTATTAGTTATCGTCGGTTTTCGAGAATTCGTTTTCAAGATTTCGTTCATCAGTCTGGGCCTGACGGCGCATTTTCTTTCTGTACTCTACGATTTTGCCATCGGAATAATAAGTTTTTGTAAATTCCTTTTCGAAGTCCGCTAAGTTTTTGCGATGATGAACTTCAGCAGATTCCCGCTTAGTCGCCACCACAGCCGGTGGCGCTACTTCAGCAATTGGCCGAATCTGCACAGGCGCAAGTTCCTGAACCTGAGCCGTTTTAGATAGTGTTGTCGATGCGGATTTCTGCGATTCAACGAAGGAATAAAAACCGTAAAGTAGGATGGCGCCCAATAAAGTAAAAAAACTCTTTTTATAGTCCATGTTGTAGTTTGCTTTCCCGTAGGTGTTTCATTATCGAACTCCTGCTTTATATACAGATAGTTACAATGGTCATGCCGCGATACAGTCAACTAAGCGACTGATATGACTTAAGATTATGGTACGTATTAATATGAAGCTGTTGCAAATTCGAACACTGGCAAACCTATATTCAATCTAAATGCTTAATTTGATTCACTATTACAGACATCTGTAAACTAATTCTGCATACTCAATAGTTCAACAGCTCAATTACGACTTATTGTAGGCCGTAATCAAGCCCATTCGCCGATCTTTTTCACTTCTGTTATTAAATCTACGTTCAGGTTTTCTTTTACCGCTTTCTGCACATACTGAATCACATTCCAGACTTCAGTTGCTGTGGCGCCGCCTTGATTTACAATAAAATTAGCGTGCTTCAGTGAAACCTGCGCTCCACCGATTTGAAATCCCTTTAATCCGCATCGGTCGATTAACTGCGCAGCTTTATGGCCTTCAGGATTTTGGAAAACCGATCCGCAGCTTGGAAGATCCAGCGGCTGTTTCGACAGGCGCAGCCGGTTGGCTTCGCGGACTTTTGTTAAAATTTGAGGATCCGGTTCAAGCGGCCAGCTGATTTTGGCTCTTATCAGAATATGTGGTTGCCAACCGGTGGTATGACGATAGGAAATTTTCAGTTCTGATTTTTCTATCACTTTGATTTCACCGGTTTCGGTCATAACTTCGACTTCGTTGACAAGTTCCATGAACTCGCGGGGCCTGAACAGTTCAGCCACACCGGCATTCATCACAATTCCACCGCCGACATCACCCGGCAAACCAGCCAGAAAAAGGGCCGGTGCTAGCTGATATTTGAGAAACAATTTTAAAAGTTCAGACTTGGTTGTGCCGGCCTGACATTCGATAAATAATTTATTCTCTTTTATTTCAGAATTGATTTCGTTCAGACGGCGAAGGCAAATTGTAAGTCCATTAACACCCGCATCGGAAATCAGAACATTAGTGCCGCCACCAAGCACCGTGACTTTCAGCCGGTTTTCTTTGGCGTAAAGAAGGGATTCTTTCAATTGAGCAAGATCAGCCGGTAAACAAAAAAATTCGGCCGGCCCGCCAATAAGCCATGATGTATAGGGCGCAAGACTAACGTTTTTTAAGATGTTCAAGGACATCAAGCCCCAACTTCCAGCCATCGCCGGCTCCCAAAGTAACAAAAACATCACCGGGTTTCAGTTGCTGCAGGATTTTTTCGGATTGATTTATTTCTTTAATCGAGAGCGTGCCATTTTCGTGTTTAATTTCTTTTAAAAGTTTTTCGGAAGTAATACCCGGAATCGGCGGTTCACCGGCTGCGTAAATTTCGCCCAATAAGAGAACATCTGCCTGCGAGAAACAGGTCTTAAAATCCTGCCAGCAGTGCTCGGTTCTTGAATAACGGTGCGGCTGAAAGTATACCACAAGACGGTTCAGTTCGAATTTTTCGCGAAAGGCCTGAAGCGTGGCACGGACTTCAGTGGGATGATGGCCATAGTCGTCGTAGACTTTAACCTGGCTCACTTCGCCTTTAAAATGAAAGCGCCGATCGACGCCTTCAAATTTTTCAAGACCGAGAGCGCACTTATCAAAACCGATCCCGGCGGCCATGGCCGCGATCAGGCTGGCTGTTGCGTTCAGGGCATTATGCTTACCAGGTGCATGCGGCAGACTGAGTTCGCCAAGACGCGTTTTTGTATTTTTCAGCAATTCATTTTTGAAAATGGCATAGCGACCTTTTTCCCCTTCAATTACATAATCGTTTTCGGGGCTAAACCCATAAAAAACAATCCGCTTCGAAAAACCGGCAAAAAGCGCACGAACATCCGCATCGTCGCCGCAAACGACGACCATTCCGTAAAATGGAATCCGGTAAGCAAAATCGAGAAATGCTTTTTTAAGATTTTCGAAAGTTTTGAAATGATCCATGTGATCGGAGTCGATATTGGTAATGATGGCGATTTCGGGCGAAAGTTTATTGAAGCTGCCGTCGCTTTCATCGGCTTCAGCAATCAACCATTCACCGGTACCGAGCAGTGCCGTAGATTTTATTTTCTCGAATCGCCCGCCAATAACAATTGTGGGGCATTCACCGGCTTCAATAAAAATCGAAGAAATCAGACTGGTGGTGGTGGTTTTTCCGTGCGTACCGGCTATCGCAATTCCTCGCTTTAAACGCATTATTTCAGCCAGAGCTTCGGCCCGTGGGATAAGCGGAATTTTGAGTGCCCGCGCCTGAATCATCTCGGGATTGGCTGCGTTGATTGCACTTGAGTAAACCACCACATTGGCCGAACCGACATTTTCAGCAGCGTGCCCCTTGAAGATTTTTATTCCGAGGGCTTTGAGTCTTTCGGTGTTTGCATTTTCACCGGAATCCGAACCCGTAACCATTGCCCCGATATTGTGCAGAAGTTCCGCCAGCCCGCACATGCCGATGCCGCCGATTCCGACAAAATGAAACTTTGCTTTTTCGAGTGCGCCGTAGCCTGCTTTCATCGTTATATAATGATCTAATTCTAATTAAAATGTCATCTATAAAAGATCGCTTTGATATTTTGGTTTCCACGAGGCCGATAAACTTAAATTAAAACCGATGATTGATTGGTTGGCCGTGGTGTTGAAGGTTTTACCGGTGAGGCTGGTCCACTTTAAAAAGGGCCCGAATGAAAAATGTCTTGAAACTCTTAAGTCCAAATAATTATCCCAAACTATCCGCGATCTGAGATCTTCATTGTTATCATCATTGCTGTTAAAATAGTACTTATAATCTAAGCCTGCCCTCCATGCGGCCGAATAATCAAAAACTTCTTTATCAATTTCAAATCGGACGTTGGCTCCCCAGATATTTTTTTTGATCGATTCAGAAAGCCGATTTTCGTTAAAAACAGAAACGAATGCCGATTTGAAAAGAGTTCCGTTATAAAATTTTGACCCAACAAAACCCTGAAGAATTCTTTGGTAAGGCTCGTCAGGGTTAGCCTCAAATTCAGTGTCATAAACCAATTCCGAAAGGGGTCCCATTTTGGTCGCAAGAAAAGGAACTGAATCAATCTTAAAAATCGGCAACCCGATGTTTGCGAAATACAACAAATCATCCGAAATGATATTGACGCTCGGATTATTCGAAGTTTTTAACTCTAGTTTTGAATATTCAGCCTTTATACCTAATTCTGACAATGTCGGTTCCTTCCGAAATGAAGCCGAATAAGATAAATAACCCGAAACGGTTTTTTGGTCGGTTGATTTCAACTTAGTGTCACGTACGTTGACAAAATCTGTTTTGTCACCTGTTTTAAGTTCAGAGTATTCAATTCGCAGATTTTTAAGATCATGAATCCAATAGCCGTCGGTATCATTGAAATAACGATCCTCATAAAGACGACGATACACTTCGAATTTATTTTCGTCGTCCATTTGCGCGGTTTGCTTCCAATTTTGCGCTAAAAAGTTAAAGATTACGTCACCGGCTAAGACAGGGTTTCCTTTTTGATCTTCCGTAAATCCATTTGCTGATTCAACAAATTTTCCGGCTTTTCCTTTATAGTCCTTAAACATCGTATATTTCATCAGATTTTCAGCAATACCGGTCGAGGTGGCGACTCGATAATACTCATTAGCTAAAATCGGCTGGCCATTGATCAGCTTTTTATTGCTCACCCCGGAAAAAGACACCTGATAGTTTTTCTCAAGTGTCGGATTCAGGTTGAGTAATTGAAGAACCGCTGCACCTTTAAGGTGACCTACAACCAATTGTTCGCGGGATCCGATCCACCCTCTAATTGTTGTAATATCAAGTTCAGTCTGAAAATTTGTTTTTTGTGGCTGAATTTTAAAAAGTCCGATTTCCGCGTTAGTTTTCGTTTTGAGTATCCCAGCAGCCAGAGTACTAAACTCCATTTCTGAAGGGGCTATTTTATCGCCATGGTACAGTTTTCGGTGATCCGGTAGAATTACAATCTGTGGATCGACGAGATTTAAAAATTCCTCCCTAATTCGGTCATTTGAATCTCCTAAAGGGTATTTTTGATCTAAGTACTCCACTGAAGCCTGTAAGTTTAAATTGTTTTTGGATATTTGGATTTGAGTCAAATTTAATTTGTTTTCTGAATGTTTGATTTCAAAAATGCTGGTGCGCGGCCTTCTGCTTTTGAAGTTTTTTACTTCTATAGATGTCGTGATATCCGCATCAAGGTTTTTGAATTCATTGTTAAATATCAGGTCGACATCCTCTATGTTATCCGAAATTTCAGCAAAATCTTTTGAGTTCGAATTGCTTAATAATAAAATCAAGTCCACTTTGTTTCTGAGTTCCGGCAAAAGTTCACGTTCAAGAATTTCTTTTGGGCTCTTTACAACTATACTTTTAAGCCATGGTGCCTGCGGGTCGCTCCTGTCAATTAAATCATTCAGTTTTACGTCCGTGATTCCCACCACGGCTATTTTAATTTGATTTAGAGTGATAATTTGGTACGGAGCAAACAATCTTTCCTTAGAATTACCAACAGATTTGTAAATATTTGCCGATACAACATTCCTAAAGTACTTTTCATTCAAAGAGCTGGCATAGTATTTTTGAAATCCCTGAATTTCCGAAAGACCGGCTAAAATATATTGATTTTCAATCGACCTCAATTGCCTGAAGAGCTCTAAATCCACTTCGTTCGCTTGCACAGACGGAGTCACATTCCCAAGGCTGAGTGCAAGGCCTTTTTCAGATTTCAACTTTTTTAGCGCCGCCATTACTCGGGCCACTCCCCCGAATGACTTCGGTAGTTGGGTCACGCTGAATTTTTTACCACCCAGCACGAGCCGATAAGTAACAAATATGGAAGTATCCCACGAGGGGACACCGTCGTCTTTCTCCTTTTTTTTAAAAAAATTATAGAAAGACAAATCCATTTTTTTAGAAAATCCGAATTTTCCGGTTCCCCACGCAAGGTCATTC
>JANPPN010000234.1:0-20676 GCA_031428535.1 Bdellovibrio sp.
TGTCTGGTTTGATTCCGGCGTTTGCCATGCGGCCGTACATTCAGCCCATTCGCGCTTTGGCTTTAAAAACTCGCAGGCCGACATTTACCTTGAAGGATCGGATCAGCACCGCGGTTGGTTTAACACATCGATGCTTTCTTCAATGGCCACCACTGAAAAGCCGCCGTTCAAAGCTTTGATTACCCACGGCTTCGTTAATGACTCTCAGGGACGCAAAATGAGTAAGTCGCTCGGTAATGTTATTGACCCAAATGAAGTTTCTTCAAAAAGCGGATCAGAAATTATCCGGCTGTGGGCTTCTTATGGCGATTACGGCGGCGATATCGGCTGCGGTAAAGAAGAATTAACCCGCGTCACCGAGACCTATCGCAAAATCAGAAATACGATGCGATTTTTACTTGGCTCTACTTCGGATTTTGATTTTTCAAAGGATGCCGTTGAAGTCAGTAAAATGACCCAAATCGATCTCTGGATGTATCACCAACTTAATCAATTAATTACAGATGTAACGGCAGCTTACGAAAAATACGAGTTCTATAAAGTGTACCATCTACTGAATCATTTCTTCACGGTTACATTATCTGCAACCTACATGGACATCCTGAAAGATCGCCTCTATACATGGAAATATAACGGCGTTCCCCGACGTAGCGCACAGACGGTGCTTTATTTAACGACCGAGGCCCTGATTAAAATGATGGCGCCGATTCTTTCGTTTCTGGCAGAAGAAACTTATTCTTATTTCAGAGGAAAAACCAAGGACTCTGTATTTTTGGAAGACTTTCCTGTTCCAACCTGGAGTAATCCCGAATTGGCTGGACTGTTCGAAAAAGTGCTCGTGGTCAGAAGCGATGTTCAGAAAAAATTGGAAGAATTGCGTGCGGCAAAAGTTATCGGTTCAAGTCTTGAAGCTGCGGTTGAAATTACTGCAGGTGATGACATTCTGGCCGCGCTTCAAAAAATGCACGACCTGCGCGAAATTCTGATTGTTTCAAAAGTTGAACTTAAGCCCGGCCCCTATGCAATAGTTGCATCCAAGGCTGCGGGTGAAAAGTGCGTCCGCTGCTGGGTTTATTCAACTGAAATTTCAAAAAACGAAACCACACTCGGAGTTTGTCCGAAATGTGTTGAGGCACTGTCGTGACCTCAGGCACTGAAGCCGGAGTTGGATACGGTTTTCAACGGAAATATCTGCTATTGATGAGTATTACTGGGCTCCTGCTTTCATTGGATCAGATCAGTAAATTATACGTCCACACCCAGTTTCAGTTGCATGAATCTCTGCCGGTCATCGGCAACTTCTTTAGTATTACGTATGTACGGAATTTCGGTGCGGCGTTCGGGTTTTTGGCTCAAAGCCCCGAAGTTTTCCGAGAACTTTTTTTTCTTATGATTCCGCCGGCAGCTTGCGCAATAATTCTTTATATTATGAGAAGTATCAAAAATAACGATACTCCGCAGATTGCGGCGCTCAGTTCGATTTTTGCCGGTGCACTTGGTAACTATCTCGACAGACTACAGTTCAGGTATGTCATCGACTTTCTAGATTTTCACTACGGTGAATACTCCTGGCCGGCCTTCAATGTGGCCGACATGGCAATTGTTGGCGGAGTTTTGTTTTTGAGCTGGCTGATGTTAAAAGAAGTCAAGAAACCGCAGGCATGATTCCGTATATCTCGATCGGTACATTACAGATTCCGACTTACTTTTTAGTGATCAGTCTTTCACTGAGTTTGCTGCTGGTTTTTTTATCTTACCGGGTCGACCATTTTTCAAAAAACCGTAAACTGGCATTTGATATTGCCCTGCTTTTAATGGCTTCGGGCTTTGTTGGTGGCCGGTTGATGCACGTGTTTTATGAAGAGTGGGATCACTATAAGCTGCATCCCGAACTGATTCTTTACTTCTGGAACGGCGGCTTTGTTTTTCTGGGCGGACTCATCTGCTGCCTTATTACGGGATACTTTTTCGCGAGAATAAAGAAGATTAAATTTTCAGAATGGGCCGATTTTTTTACGCCGATTTTTTCACTTTCGCACGCCTTTGGCCGGATCGGCTGTTTTTTGGCCGGCTGTTGTTTCGGCTCACAATGTATCTTGCCATGGGCCTATGCCGGGCGGCATCCCACTGCACTTTACCTTGCGGGCGGGGAATTTTTGATATTTTTACTGCTGTTACTGGTTGAAAAAAAGCGAATCTTTCAGCTCCAAGGCGCTTTGTTCGTCTTATGGTTGCTGTTGCACAGCCTTATGAGGTTTTATGTTGAGTTCTATCGCGACGACTTCCGGGGCGTCTTTTTACAGGTTCCGGTGTTTGGCAGCCTTTCGGTTTCGCAGGTGATCAGTCTGTTTATTATTATCGGTTGTGTCGCATTCTTCATCTATAATCGCGTAAAAGAAACACTTTCTGATTCAAGCTCAGGCATAGAAGCCTAAGGGCTTCCCTCAATAACCTTTTCAAAAAAATCTATTTTTATTCCATCATATGTATTATTTAAAATTCTAGAAACAAAAACTCTGTTCGTTTTATATTTCTTTTCAATTTCAATATTTTTTAAAGATAACGAATCTTTCTTAATTTTTAATACAGCATCTAGTTTTAAAAAATCAATGATGTTAAATCTAGTATTCCAACAGCTTCTGGATCTAACAGACCTGGGTAATTCTTTATTGAATGGTATATCCGAGAAATATAGGTTGTGTCTTTTAAATGAAGGTAAGGTATTTTCTATAACTCGCTTTTCATATTTTCCGCCTATTTTAATATCTTGGTAAAGTAATTCTGGTGTTGCTAAATCCTTTACACCGCGTGATGCAAATGTGGCCCATTTGGAAAATTCGTCACGGATAGCATCTTCGATTTCGCAGTAATCAAATATCGAAGCGATAATAGTTTTTATTAAAAAGCCATTTTGTTGTTTTTTAAGTTCTTTGTTTAAAATTTGTGGTTCTAGGGCCCACCAGAAATCACGAACAAATTCAGTCATTACTTCGTAAAGCCGAGCATCCATCCGGCATAGGTTTAAGCTTTGGCTAAAGTATTTTTCAGACACAGTTAGGGGGGTATTTTGAAATTTAAAATACAGTGAGCCTTTACTTGTCTGTGAGCTCATAATATAACTCCAGTGCTTTTTCAGCTTCAGATTTTTTAATTTTTACTAATTCGTAAAGTCTATTTTCTACAATCTGTAAGTTAGGTGATTTTTTAAGTAAGTGCTGGATATGAGGTAAGTCCTTATTTCTTCCAGCCATAAATTTCATAATCAATAAGTCTTCGACGCCTAATGAATTCACAGTTAGAAATTTTCCTTGAAAGGTTTTTCCGGTTCGATCTTTTGCATCATTAGGTAAATAGTAAGTGTAGGTATCAAAATGTGGATTTAGCCAATCATGAGCAATATTTAATTCTTTTGCGATTTCTTCGGTCAGTAGTTTAATTTTATCAGCGGCCTTATTAGCAATTCCGTCGATATCGTAAGTGGTGCCACTGTAATCATGTTGCAGTATCATCGCTCCGCCGCCACCAATAGTCATGATAACGGGTGAGTTTATCTTCTGACCGATTTTTAGGTCTAATAGTACAAACGCTTTCAGAGCTAACGCTTTATCTAAATCCATGCTCTTATAATGCCTTAAATACACAAAAAAACAATATATCTTTACATAATGAAATTTAAATCAAACATATTAGATATGAACCGTAGAACCACAATAAAACATTTTTTTGCTCCGGAAGTAATAATAAACTAAGCGTTTTACCCGAAACCACACGCTACGCCCGGCATAAGCCCAAAGAAACATCCTCTACAAAATTGTCCAAAACAACTGGCTTACTTTTCAAAGCCAGATCGAAAGTGATTCCTGTTACACTCGGTTGTGCCGCATTCTTCATCTATAATCGCGTAAAAGAAACACTTTCTGAAAAGTCCGCCTGATCCGCTCACATCGGTGCAGGCTAATTTTCGGACCATAAATCCAATAGAGTGAAAAAAGAACTTTCCCTGAATCTTGCAACTTATTCCGTTCATGGGTACCGGTCATCACAAACAACAAACATTTTTTAAAACCCCGCAGCAACATCGGTTCTCGCACGGTGGAGAATTATGAAAGCGCAAACTCGGCAGGGGCGCGCGACCGGTTTATCTAAGTTCTTTTCCATAAGGTTGATCAGCTCTCGATGACCTTCTAAGGGAACAAGTTTTCCACCGTTAAAAAATACACGTAACTCATTATCAGTAAGCAGCTGATTAACAGCATGACTGATCTCATCTGACTCCATATGAAAATGAATAATTTCGTGCCAAATATAGACAGTGAAGTAATTCTCGAATTTAGGCCATGTACCAAAAGTGAGGTGATGACTTTTTTCGTTATGCCAACTGCGGCCATTACCGACAGCTGGATGGGTTATGTAAGCATAAACATCATAATTGAAAGTAAAGCCAGAATGCTTAAGCATAAACGGAGCGGATTTTTCTAAATTAGTATCCCATTCAGATAGCGATTCACTCATGCAATCTTGCACTTCTTTTAAAATCAATTTGTATTCAGGAGTATTTTTTAAGAGATTAAAAAATTGTGAATAAGTTTTCAAAAAGTCAGCATTAGATGACATAGCCTTTAACTCCGAAGAGTATCCTTCTTGTCGTAGTTGCCGATATGCAGCTTCGTTCAGACTCCAAGCTAAATTTTGAAAGGCCTCAACATCTGAAGCATATTTTCCATAAGCACGGGCTCTAATTAGAGTATGGGTGATAAGATATTCATCATTAAGAATAAGATTAAGTTTTGGAGCCCCAAGAATCATTACTTGCGAGGTGAGCTTAAATTCTGCAGCTTCTGCGACAAGACCTAGGCTTAAAATAAGAAGTATGCAAAGCGCTTTAATATAATCTCCTGATTTCAATGTTAAGAGTCTAACATGTTAGAAACCAATGCTCTTCTGTTTTGGTTTTGACAGGTAATACGTACGAATACTAGAGGTCATGATTTTGTAAGTACGTCTGTAGCTATACTGAAAATCGCAGTCTAATTCGGTGCTTAGAAGCGTCTCATTATGAAACTCCTGCAAAGCCCTATTTGTTCTTGTCGAAAAATTTGACACCTCTTAAGAGCGGAGTTGCCAGTTGAAGTGGTCTGATCCTTGTAATTACTTAGTTTGACTAAAAAGTTTTATTTAAGGAGTTTTTATGAAAAAGCTACTCATGATCTCAACACTGCTGACAAGTTTGTTTATTATCGGTTGCGATACCGGTAGCAACTCAACAGGAAACGTCGGAGCAACAGCTACAGCCTACGCGGCATGCCCTGCCGGTTACTTGTATTCTAACGGAATGTGTTCGAACGGCGCAAGCACGATTAACTCAACTTTCAGTTTCAATAACGGCTTCTTTGCGGACAACTACTCGGGCCAGTCATCATTTCGAATAGTGAATATCGAAAAAATGAAACAGCTGTTTAAACTCGGCATGGGAGTATGTGACCGCGGCGACAAGAATTACCAGAATGTCGGTTCGGCAAACTGTGATTACTATATCTCAGGTTATATTGACGTGGTTTTACAGTTTCCTTCGCAGATGAACGGCAATGCGTTGATTACAATAATCGCAAAACCGAAAGTAAACCCCTACGTTAACTATACCGGCCAGTTGCCTTCAGGCTGGGGATTAGTTGGTATCGCGTTAGGTTATGTAACCGGTTACACATTTCCTGATCCTTCATATTACCAAGGTGCCTATCGTAATCCACTGCAGATTCAGGCAGGCGTTTCATTGGTAAACGATGTCGGATTTCTGGCGCAAGGTTACGGCGATGCTTGGACCGGCCTGAATCAAACATTAGTAACTATCGAAGTCTTAAACGGAAACGCCAACAGTACGAGCTTGAACTACACGATGAAGATCGGTGGCGTAGCCGCAGCAACCGGCACCATGGCCCGTTGCAAATATCAGAATTGTGGTCTTTAATTAAACGATGCAAGAACGCCAAATTAAATGCCCGCAGTGCGGGCGTTTAGCAGTTTACTCCCTCGAAAATTCGGCGCGGCCGTTTTGTTCGGCCCGTTGCAAGCTGATAGACTTAGGCCAGTGGGCCGATGAATCGTATAAAGTTCCAACTAAGGCCGACCAAGAGTTAAACCCCGATGAATTTAATGCCGAAAACGATCCTTTCACTGAAATCGATGACGAATAACCCCATTTACTAAAAAGTCTCTAAACAGCTCCTGCTTGTTACTCTTGTTTTTGTTTCTCTTAAGAGTATAGTCAATTTCTTAAGGGGTTCTAGATTATGTTGATCTCAAAGTTACGCCGGTTTTTAATCGGCTCACCGTTGGCGTCTTCTCATTCACATGGTGAACTGATTCCAAAATGGAAAGCTCTCGCCGTTTTGTCTTCAGACGCCCTTTCATCCGTAGCCTATGCCACTGAAGAAATCGTTATTCCGCTGGCCCTTGCAGTCTCGGTTATTCCATTTGCGACCCACTGGCTGTTGCCGATTGCCGGCGCGATCGTCTTACTTATGTTTATTGTTGCGATGTCATATCGCCAAACCATTCAGGCGTATCCAAATGGCGGCGGTGCCTATGTTGTCGTAAAAGAAAATCTCGGTGAGCGCGCGGGCCTGGTGGCTGGTGCCGCATTAATGATTGATTACACGCTGACGGTTGCCGTTTCGGTTTCAGCCGGTGTTGAAAATTTAATTTCGGCATTTCCGCAAATGGCTGGCGTGCAGGTCTTTACGTGTATCTGGATAATTCTGATCCTGATGACTTTAAGCCTCAGAGGCATCGGAGAGTCTTCGACGGTTTTTGCGATTCCGACTTACTTCTTTATTTTTTCAATGTTCCTGCTGATTGTGAACGGCTTCATCCATAATCCGCACGAAAATATTAACCCAATCACGGACGTGCTTTCGACAAACTACCCCGAAATCGGCGCCATTCTGCTGCTGCGGGCATTTTCGTCCGGTTGCGCGGCACTGACGGGAATTGAAGCCGTTTCTGACGGAATTCCTCTTTTCAAACATCCACAGGCAGAAAATGCCAAAAAGACTTTGCTTTACATGGTACTGCTTCTGGCCGGACTTTTTTTCGGGGTCAGTTATCTGGTTTATGTCCATAACCTGAGTCACAAAGAAGGCGTTACACTGATCTCGCAGCTGAGTGGCCTGATTTTCGGTAACGGCATAATGTTTTTTATGATGCAAGCCGGAGTTGCGCTGATTTTATTTCTTGCGGCTTCAACGGCTTATGCGGATTTTCCGCGCCTGGTTTCGTTTCTGGCGCGCGATAAATATGCGCCTCGGCAGTTGGCTAATATCGGCGACCGCTTGGTGTTTTCGAACGGTATCGTCGGCTTATCAATCATGGCCATTGTTCTGGTTATCGTTTTCGGCGGCAGAACCCATTTTCTGATCCCGCTTTACTCGGTCGGCGTTTTTCTTTCGTTTACATTATCTCAGGCCGGCATGGTTGTGCGGCATCTAAAGCTAAAGCAAAAAGGCTGGAAGCTTTCGGTGGCCATGAACGGTTTTGGTATGGTCTGTACCGCAGTCGTTCTTGTGGTTGTTGCCATTTTCAAATTTACTCACGGGGCCTGGATGGTCATTGTTGTTATTCCAGCCATGGTTTATGCGTTTCACCGGATTCACTTTCATTATGTCATGTTTGCGCGTGAAATTTCGCAGTCGCACTATGATATGGATAAACTCGATAAAGTTACCGAACACGTGGTGGTTATTCCGATTTCGGGCCTTCATCGCGGCGTTAAGAATGCAATTCGCTACGGCATGAGCATTTCTCATGACCTGCGGGTGTGCTTCGTTAAAACCGATGAAGAGTCTTATCAGCGGATGATGACTTCGTGGAACGCGAAATTTCCGAATCTGAAACTGCATGTGCTTGAATCACCTTACAGATCTATCTCCGGGCCAATTCTGGACTTCATCGATGAGGTCTCGAAAGAACATCCGACAGAATTTGTAACAGTTATTTTTCCGGAATTTGTAACAGCACATTGGCATCATCAACTTCTGCACAACCAGACCGCCTGGCTGATCAAGCTTTCACTGATCTACAAAAAGAATGTTATCGTGACGAGCGTGAAATACCACCTGACAACGACTTAGAGCGACAAAGCCTGCGCGAGACCACTTGACGCCAACTTGTTTTTGTTTTCTGATAGGGATATCAAGGATGATAAACGACAACAGGATGTAGCAACAACAACCCTCGCTAGCAACAGCGAGTCGTCTCAAGAAGGAGAACGACAAATGAATAAAGCGCAATTGATCGAAAAGATCGCAACAGAAACAAAGATGCCAAAAACTCAATGTGAAACTATCGTTGACTGTTTTATGACTAACGTTAAAAAAACAGTAAAAAAAGGCGACGATGTTAAATTAGTTGGTTTTGGTACTTTTACTAAAGCTAAACGTAAAGCTCGTATGGGCCGTAACCCACAAACTGGAAAAGCTATCAAAATTCCAGCTGCATGGGCTCCGAAGTTCCGCGCTGGCGCTGAATTCAAACACCTTGTGAAGTAATCACAGCTGGTTCAGTTAAGTAATTAACTGATAAATTGAATCAATTCAAAAGAGTTTCCTAGAAATAGGAAGCTCTTTTTTTTTGAAATTAATCCTTAATTAAACTATCATTATCTATGTTGAAAATAATATTACTCGTTGTTTGTTTTAATACCCAAATCTTGTTTGCAAAAGCTCCTTTGAGTAATAGCAATATAGATCGCCTACAGTGGGAAGTTCGCACGGCACCCGCGGCATTTTTAGCAAAATGGCTCACACTTGATTTCTCTTACTTACCGAACCAGAATTGGGCTTTTGGTCCATCAATTATAAGATACGGAAACGAGGAAACCCTGGGTGGCATGCTCTCCCCTACCTACAACGGCTGGGCCTACGGCGCTCACATCATATTGGCCCATTCTTTAACCGAAAATTCACCTTATATCAGTAGCCACGCCTACCAAGAAAATTACACATCATACCCACATGCTTTTTTGGGACAAAAAAACAATTCAGGCTCTAAAATTAACCTCGATGTCGGCTACCGACTGGTTTGGTCCAATCAATATTTATCAAATCTGACAATGATGTTTGGTATCGGGTATGAAAATTCTAATCATTCAGTTGAGGAAAAACCGACTAACGGAGTACAGTCTACATATAATGAATCTTATTCTGTAATTCATTTTGAATTTAAAGCCGGTTACATGTTTTGAGGGGACGCAATGAGTATTAATAAAATTGGAGTTTTTACCAGTGGGGGCGATGCCCCTGGAATGAATGCCGCCATCCGCGGAGTTGTTCGAACTGCGATCTCAAAAAAAATTGAAGTCGTCGGAATTCTGCATGGCTACGTCGGCATGATTGAAAATAAGATGATGCCGCTGCAAATGCGGGATATGGCCAACATCATTCAACGCGGCGGCACAATCCTCAAAACCGGCAGATCAAATGAGTTTATGAAAGCCGAATACCGGGCCACAGCGGCCCAGAATTTACGGGCTAAGAACATTGATGGTTTAATCTGCATCGGCGGGGATGGCTCTTTTCGCGGGGCTCAGGCGCTCTGGACCGAACATAAAATACCGGTCGTGGGAATTGCCGGCACAATTGATAACGATGTTAATTGCACAGAAGACACCATTGGCTTTGACACAGCCGTTAACACTGCGATGCAGGCAATTGATAGAATCCGCGACACAGCAGATAGCCATGACCGTATTTTTATTGTGGAAGTTATGGGGCGCGACTCAGGTTGGATTGCCAGCCATGTGGGAATTGCCGGCGGCGCCGAAGAAATTCTGACTGCCGATAATATAATTCCAGTGGATAAAATCGTGGAAAATCTCAGAAACTCCAGAGCCCGCGGCAAAACCAGCAGTATTATAATCACCGCCGAAGGCCAGAAGCCTGGCCGCGCTTACGACTTATCTGAAGCCATTCGAAAAAAGTCTGGCTTGGATGCTAAAGTATGTATTCTGGGCCATCAACAGCGCGGGGGCAGCCCTACGGCTCACGATCGCATTCTTGCCTCGAGATTGGCCCATGCCGCAGTGGAATCACTGCTGTCCGGAAAAAATAATGTCATGATCGGAATTCAGGCGGGTAAACTGGTTGAAGTGTCTCTTGACACCGTCACCGCCAAGGAAAAACCGGGAGATAAATCTTTGATTAATCTTGCCAGAGTGCTCTCAGTTTAGTTCAATCAAAGGGTAAATAATAAATTAACTTCAAGGAGTTCAAAATGAAAAAAATATTCGCATTGCTGGCTATTTCTTTGTTTGTTTTTTCGTGTACGAAAAAAGCAAATGAAAATGAAATTTTAATCGGATCTTACAGTTCTAACACAGGTGCAACTGCAACTTTCGGTGTGTTCCAGCTTCGTGGCACTGAAATGGCCATCAACGAAATCAATGCGGCCGGCGGCATCAACGGAAAAAAAATCAAACACATCAACTACGATAATAAATCCGACGCTGACGAAACTCTGGCCGTCGTTAACCGCCTGATCAGTCAAGATAAAGTTGTTGCGATCTTAGGCGAGGCCACTTCGGGCCGTTCAAAAATCGGCGCGCAGGTCGCCCAGCAGCACAAAGTACCGATGTTGTCGTCTTCGGCGACAAACCCCGATGTAACCAAAGTCGGAAATTATATTTTCAGAGCGTGTTTCATTGATCCGTTTCAGGGAATGGTTATGGCTAAATTCATGACCGAAAATCTGAAACTGAAAAAAGCTGCGATTTTGCGGGATATCAAGAATGACTACTCCGTCGGACTTTCAGATATTTTTGCTGACAAGCTTAAAGCTGCCGGTGGCGAAATCATTACCGATATTTCATATCAGGAAGGCGATATTGATTTCAAATCGCAATTGACGGCGATCAAGGCCAAAAACGTTGAAGCGATTTTTGTGCCCGGTTACTACAACGAAGTTGCACTTATTGCGAAGCAGGCGAAGGAACTCGGTATGACAATGCCATTACTTGGCGGCGACGGCTGGTCTTCTCCTAAATTATATGAAATTGCAAAAGAAGCAATTAACGGAAATTATTTTTCGAATCACTACACAACTGAATCTAAAGATCCTAAAACCGTTAACTTTGTAAAAGCCTTTAAAGCTAAATTCAATGAAGATGCCGATGTTATGGCAGCACTGGCCTACGATGCAGTTTATTTGATGGCTGAAGCGATCAAAAGTTCAAAAGAAGTTACTTCTGAGAATATCCGTATTGAACTTTCTAAAATTAAGGATTTTCACGGCGTAACCGGCCAGATGTCGATGGATGAAAACCGTAATGCTGTTAAAAGCGCGGTTGTTGTTCAGGTTCAGGGAACCGAATACAAATTTATTACCAGTGTTACTCCGTAATTTCGCCTGATTCATGCAGGAGTTTTTTCAACACACTCTCAACGGTCTGAGCTTCGGAAGTATTTATGCTTTAGTGGCTCTGGGCTATACGATGGTTTACGGAATTCTGACCATGATCAATTTTGCGCACTCAGAAATTTATATGATGGGTGCCTTTGCCGCTTTTTATATGGCCCGCTTTGCCGGGCTTGATACACCTTCTCCGCTAAATTTTACACTCGGTGTTCTGGTTGGGGCCCTGTTTGCTGGGCTCATCGGGTATTTCGTTGAAAAGTTCGCTTATAAGCCACTCCGCAACTCTCCGAAAATGAATGTGCTGATAACGGCAATCGGTGTCAGTATTTTATTTCAGTTCGGCGGCCAGATAATCTTCGGCGCCGATCCTAAATCTTTTCCAACTTTAATTGAAGATCAGGTCCTGTTTAATCTTGCCGATATTTCGATCCGCCTGATTGATGTTCTCATTTATTTCGTCAGTTTTGTTTCCCTTGGAATTCTCAGTTTTGTTATTTTCCGTACGCAAACGGGCCGGGCCATGCGCGCCGTCAGCACTCGCCCCGACATGACACCGTTAATGGGCATTAACAATAATCGCATTATCTCAATGACCTTTATTATCGGTTCGGCACTTGCCGGCGTGGCGGCAGTACTTGTTTCGATCAAGTATCCCAAGATCGACCCCATGATGGGCGTGAAAATTGGCACCAGTTCGTTTGTGGCAGCGGTTTTTGGCGGAATCGGCAGCCTGCATGGGGCCGTCATCGGTGGATTTCTACTTGGGCTTGGTGAGTATTATCTGATCGGCTATGGCGCTTCAACCTACAAGGATGCGCTTTCTTTTTTGATTTTAATTCTCGTATTGCTTTATAAACCAACCGGGCTATTCGGCAGCACCCAAAAAGAAAAAATCTGAATGAAAAAGTATGCCCTCTTCCTGATTTTAGTTGTTGGGTTAGGGTTCGTTCTCAATTTCTTTTTAAATTCCTACATTCAGGCGGTTTTTATCAGCTTTATCATTAACGCAATAATGGCGCTAAGTCTGAATTTTATCACGGGGCTGGCTGATCAGTTTTCTTTAGGTCACGCGGGACTGATGGCCATCGGTGCCTACACGTCCGCACTTCTCAACAAAGAATTTTTCAATGATAACTGGGCCATGATTCCGGTTGGCGTGCTTGCGGGCGCATTGATCGCAGCACTTGCCGGCTATTTGATATCTCTCCCTTCTTTCCGGCTTAAGGGCGATTACCTTGCAATCGTCACGCTGGGCATGGCCGAAATTGTTCGGGTTGTGCTACTCAACTGGAATTATGTCGGGGGCCCGCGAGGCTACGGCGGCATTACAAAGTTTCCTGAATTTTACTACGCTTATGCATTCGCCGCTCTTTTACTGACATTTACTTTCTTGACGATGTACCGGTTGAAATTCTCGTGGTTCGGCCGGAATTTATGGGCCATCAATGAAGACGACATCGCTGCGGAAGTAATGGGTCTGAACGTTGCAAAAACAAAACGGCGGGCGTTTGTGATTTCAAGTTTTTTTGCCGGACTTGGCGGCGGTTTTTATGCCCACCACCTCGGTTATATAAGCCCGGGTTCATTCGGTTTTATTATTTCGGTGCAAATTCTGATTGTTGCGGTGCTTGGCGGACTTGGCTCCCTGAGTGGATCAGTTTTAGCGGCGCTGATTTTAACTTTTCTGCCTGAAGCTCTACGCAGCGTTCAGACAGGTTCGCTTGATCTACGAATGATTATTTACCCGATCTTACTTATCGTCATGATGATCATGCGGCCGCAAGGCCTTTTCGGTCGCTCTGAAATCAGTTTTGAAAAACTTCTGAAGAGGTTCAGCAAATGAGCGCTCTTCTCAGCGTCAAAAATTTATCAATAAGTTTCGGCGGCTTAAAGGCGGTAGATGACGTTAATTTTGAAATCAATAAATCCGAACTTTTAGGATTGATCGGCCCCAACGGTGCAGGTAAAACCACTGTATTTAATATTATCTCGGGTTTTTATTCTGCAGATTCCGGAAGTATTAAATTTGAAAATCAGGAAATCACCGAAGCGAATGCGGCCGAGGTTAATCATTTCGGTTTAGCCCGGACGTTTCAGAATATTCGGTTATTTAAAAATTTAACGGTGCTTGAAAATGTTTTAATGGCGCTTCAACAGCGAAGTCATAATGGCAGCTTTCAAGACTGGTACAATTCACTTTTTAATACGGCAGCCAACAAAAACATTGCCCTAGGCCTGAAAAATGAAGCCATGGCTCTGCTTGAAATTTTTGAACTCGATAAATTTGCTGAAGAAATTTCTTCAGCGCTTCCTTACGGGGCACAACGCAAGCTTGAAATCGTCAGAGCCCTCGGCACGAAGCCCAAACTTTTAATGCTGGATGAACCGGCCGCCGGAATGAATCATCAAGAAACCGCAGAATTGAATCAGCTCATTCGTTTTATTAAAGAAAAATTCAATCTGACTGTTTTGCTTATTGAGCACGATATGAAACTGGTGATGAATATTTGCGACCGAATTGTCGTACTCAATCGAGGTAAAAAAATTGCCGATGGGGTACCAGCCGAGATTAAATGCTCTAACGAGGTCATTGAAGCCTATCTGGGAAAACGCAAATGAAGCCTACCTCTGTTGAAGTCCGAAACCTCCATGTTAGTTACGGTTTAATTAAGGCTGTTAAGGGTATTTCGTTTACGTTTAAAGCCGGCGAAATAACTTCGTTGATCGGTTCTAATGGCGCAGGTAAAACCACAACACTTAAAGCGCTCTGCGGGCTGCTGCCGCACTCAGGAGAAATTTTACTTGGGCCTACAGACCTTGCACCGCTCAATGCCCCTGACAGACTTAAAAATAAAATTGCACTTTGTCCTGAAGGCCGCGGAATTTTTCCCAATTTGACAGTAACTGAAAATCTGATGCTGGGCGCCTATCTTGAAAAATCGAAATCTCGAATTTTGGCCTTAATAGACCAGCAGTTCGCTATGTTCAGCCGGCTGAGTGAGCGGAAGAATCAGCTTGGCGGCACACTTTCCGGCGGCGAACAGCAGATGCTGGCCATAGCACGCGCCCTGATGTCTGAACCTGATTTCCTGTTGCTTGATGAGCCCTCGCTGGGCCTGGCGCCGATAATTATTGAACAGATTTTTCAGAAATTTACCGACTTAAAAAATGCGGGGCTCGGGCTGCTTATTGTAGAACAGAATGCCAATCTGGCCCTGGAAATTTCTGAAAAGGCTTATGTACTCGAGACCGGTTGCATTACTCTGAACGGCAGTGGGGCGGCTTTATTGCACGATCCCCGGGTCCGAGAAGCCTACCTCTGCTAATAGAACGTAACTGAGGCTTGTCGCTATCAGTTGGTTTTCAATAAAACTTAAGGCTGGAATAATTTTTGTATTCCAGCGGCCTTATTGTTAATCGTTTGAACAGGAGAATTTTAAAATGAAAAAAATTGCACTTATACTATTCGTTATTTCGACCGCTGCGACCGGAGCCTTTGCTACTACCGAATGTACCAAAGAAGATTCGGCTAAATGGATGGATCAGGTTAAATTTAAAAATGACCTCAAAACCGAAGGTTACTCTATTAAAGTCTTTAAAGTTACCAAGGGGAACTGCTATGAAATCTATGGAAAAAACAAAGAAGGCAAAAGCGTTGAAATTTACTTCAATCCGATTACCGGCGAAAAAGTAAAATCGACCATAAAATAATGCCAACGGCTTCCGGACAGATCGTCTGGACCCTGAAAATCCGTCTTTTACACTGGCTGATGGCCGCCTTCGTACTGATAAATCTTTTTCTGTACAATGAAAGCGGCGACATTCATAACTGGCTGGGTTATGGCACTCTGGCAATCATTTTTTTCAGGTTACTACTTGGGCTGATTTCAAATGGTTATGATGGGTTCCGTAATTTTCCGCTTCAACCGGCCGAACTTTTTTATTTTATTCGAAATTTGTTCAATCGAAAGAAAAAAGACTATCCCGGTCATAATCCGGCGGCCGCCTATGCTTATGTTATTTTCTGGCTGCTGGTTATCGGTCTAGGAGTTACCGGCATTCTTCTTGTGCACGTAGAGGAGTACTTCGGTTCACAGCCGCTTGAAGAAATTCATGAGGTTTTCGCAAATTCGGTAATTGTATTTCTGGTTGTTCATTTTACAGGAATGACTCTTGATGCTGTACTTCACAGAAGATATTCCTGGATGAGTATGATTAACGGAAAAAAGTAATGCTCAACCTCCGGCTAAAAACCGATTTTTCGTTTTAAAACCGACCAAGTCGACTCGATTTCATCATTTTTCTGAAGCGGAAACCGGGCATAAGCTTTATCAATTCCTACAGCCTTGGCATAGTGATTTGCGCTTTCAACGTCATTTTTCAGGCTTGCCTCGAGCAAAGCCCTAACATAATGAAATTCCGCAAGGCCCACGGAAAGTGGATTTATAGTTGAAATTTCGCCCTTTACCTTCTTTAAGTCGAGAATGTTGCCCTTATGAAATGCCCCGTGCAGCTTGATCCAAAGAAAATAAAAATGAACTTTTTCATCATAGACTGTGGCCGAAGAAATGCTATTCACAATTCCGAGCGCATCGAAATATTGTTTCTGTAAAATCAACTGCTTAGCGTTGGCAAATTTGCCGAAAATCAGATTCCCCATTTGGGCTGGGCGCACTGTATTTTCAACAAGCACTCCGATTAGCACCATAAAATGTATCAGTCTTGTTTCATCCTCAGCCGATACATTGATCATACTTATCAGATCATAAAAAGTTACTTTTTTCTTTGCCGATTTCTTAAGAATTTCGAAAAAATTATTAACCAGAAAAAATTTTTTCATTTCAGGGCCCATTGAGTCGGGAGTACTTATTACGAAGTTCAGTCGCGAATAGAAATTTCGATAATTTTCAAGCCATTCTGGCTTATATATTTCAAAAATCCATTGATGCAAGGCTTCAAAGTATTCTTTACCATGAATAATAATTTTTTCAGTATTCGCTCCGTCAAAGTGAAAGTTTACCCGCAGGTCAATATCATTCATGTACTTGTTAAGACGGGTTCGCCCCTGTTTAATCAGGGCGTTGATCAGCTGATTTTCGGTTATCCGATTATTTTCAATTAAATACTGACCGAGTTTCTTGCCGTTAGATTTAGTTATGATTTCCTGCATTTCATACTTCGAGATTAATTCATCTTTTACGAAAATATTCCCTAGCAGATTTTCGTGATCAGGATAGTCGATTCTGACAATATCGCCGCAGATAAACTCGATTCCACTCAGATCGTTGTTCTTATTCACGACAATCAGATTTCCCGAAAATTTATACCGAATGATGACACAGAAGATAAATACCAGCTCGTAGCTGTTAATAACCTGAATACTCTCCAGAATCTTGATTCGACGCCGGCTTGTTAGCCTTGGGCTAAGGAGCTCCATTAGGAGAATATTTTTGGGGTCTGTTGCGTGTTTCAAATTGAATCCTCTGATTATAGTAGCTCTTTATTAATTTGGCATAACAGACATTCGTTTAGTTAAAGGACATTTCTGGTCTATAGTCGATAGGCGCCGTTGCCAGCTTCACCAATTTTACTTATATTCACAGATCAGGGGATACACGTCCATGAGCAGATGCCAAATCAAAGTCATAAAAGACAAAAGAGCTATTGAATTCAGAGTTTCCGGCTGTATTGACGATACGCTTTCCCATTTTTCAAGCTTGTTTTCCGGCGTTTCCGACCTTTATATCAATCTTGACGAAGTCACCGCGATCAATTCATTTGGGATCAGGGAATGGATCAAATTAATGAGAATGCTTAAAGATGCCAAAATTCAACTGACCCATTGCCCGAAACTATTTATTGATCAGATCAATATGGTGAGCGGTATGTTAACCGAGAATTCACAAATTTTGTCTTTCTATGTTCCCTATTTTTCCGAGAAAAAAAATGCCGAAAAAAAAGTACTTTTTGAAAAAAATATTCATTTTTCTGATAAATTTATTAACTTCAATTCCACGATTGCAGGAAATGACGGCTACAGTTACGATCTCGATGTTATTGCAGACAGATATTTTAAGTTCATTACTGACGAAAAATCCGGATCAGTCTGACCTTAGGGCATCGATCGGATTCAGCTTCGCGGCTTTTCTGGCCGGATAGACTCCGAAGATCACACCGATGGCGCTGGAAAAACCCACAGCCAGGATCACCGAATTTAAGGTAATTCCTGTTTCCCAACTGCTGAAAATATTAATCAATAGAGAAATGCTGAACGCTAAGCCAATGTGATGTGGATACCAAAAAAAATGAAAGGGCGAACAAAAGCCTCATGTTGAACATTTATAGCTTACAGCCAGCTTATGTAAAACTCTTTTGAATTATTGAACTTCTTCGGTGCAGTTTTCTTCGAAAAACTCAGTTCCCTCAGGGAGAATCTTATAAGTGCTGACTGATTTCGTAATCTTGCCCTCAGTTTTATAGGTCGTTTTCTGCGGGTTACTATCTTCCTGAACCTTACCATTAATTGTAATCGAAATGATGTAATAGGTAGAACCGTCGTCGAAAAATCTCATTACCGAATCAGAGGTTACCGTTAAAGTGTCCGTTTTTGATTTATCGGCATTTGTAAACTGATATCCGTTACGGCCAGTTCGTTTTGATTCGGATTTTGCTTTTTGCTCAAACTCATTATTTCCAAGGCTTTTCTGTTCGTTCTCACTTTGTCTTAAATAGGTGTAATCCGTTTTACTTTGGAGTTCTCTCGCGCCAGCACCTTCGGTTACGTAATATTCCGAATAATATTCACCGGTTGTCTGAAGCTTTAACGTGTCACCGCTTTTAGCGATTAGACTCGTACTTCGAATTTCCTTGGTAACCATTTCATGAGTCACTTGGTTAACGGTGGTGCCATCAGCCGCAACCGATTTCATCACTTCCTTGCCCGTACAATTGACAATAGTCTTTTTCACTGTTGCTTTTTGATCATCATCTTTTGTGCTCTCGGGACTTACCACGTCGGGGTTCACAGGATCTTTGGCATCGGGTGCTTTTTGACATGCCGAAAAAACAATTAGAGTTGAAATGAGTAATACGTACTTCATAAAGCCCCCGGAATTAGATTTGTAGCTGAGAAACTAACAGATCCGATGGCTTAAAACCAGAACGTAGACTTCTTGTGTAATTAATTCATCTTCGAATTCGTTCGAATAACTCGTGGGTTAATTATTTTTTTTGAGGCAATCCTACCGGGTACGCTGCACAACCAATTCTGTATGGTACGCACAGAACAGAACCTACTCGGACTGCCTAAGCCCAAAGTATCTGCCAGTCAGAGGTTGATAAGCCGCTGAGCCTTTTTTTCTGGTGTTTAATTGCTCCTAAAGCTCGCTGCTCTATCTATGCCCCAAACTATGCCCCAAAGTGTTGCGCGCATTTTTCAATTATTTCAAGGATCAATTTGAAACTCTGTGAGGCGCGAATGCTTTTATGACGTAATTGAAACGGTGCTGCTTTAAAAAATACATGCAGTTCTTTGATGGAAAGTGGTCGCGATCCGCGCTCTTTCCTTTTTTTACGTAATTATCCGCCGTGTGAAAAATTAGACTTTAAGTTGAAGATCGAGCCTTGAACTCGGAACTGTTGCGATGATGACCATGGTGATTACATACAGCAAAAAATAGGGTCGTAGCTTTGTTTTTTTTAATCAGTTTAGAGCCGAGGTTTAGTCCGAAGGCCGTTCGTCCGGCTGGTTGACTTCAGCCTAGAACTGCGAATCCAAAATGGTGCTGGGCATTTTCTGAATTTGGGGGATTAGGTACGGCGTATTACGTCGTACCTAATCCCAGGTAACTTCACCCTGCAACCGCGGACTCAATGCGGCGCTAGGCATTTTCTAAATTTTGGGGGATTAGGTACGGCGTACATTATCTCTTCATTTGAATAACTTCACTCAGTAACTCATCCGATGTTGATACCGTTTTAGCATTCGCCTGGAAGGCACGCTGATTGGTAATCATCGCAACGAATTCAGATGCGATATCCACTGTCGATCGCTCAAGGGATTTAGCCATGATCGATCCGCGGCCGGCCATACGTGCCGCGCCTAATGAAGGCTCGCCTGAATTACGTGATTGTTTGAAGATGTTTCCGCCCTGCTTGAACAGCGCTTCCGGATTTTCAAATTTAGCCAGTAGAACCTGAGCTAAATCCAGAACCTGTCCGTTTGAATACGCGGCGGTCAGAACGCCTTCGTCATTGAAAGATAAGCTTGTTACGGTTCCGGCAGAGTATCCATCCTGATTCCACTTCATAACATCAGAATCTTTACCGTACTGTTTGGTGCCTTCGCCCTTACCACCAGTGGCAATCGGGTCACCGAAGCTTATCGCAATCTGTTGATCCTGTTTTGCGCCGTTTTTGAAATTGAAACTCTGTGAAGTGACTTCCTGCGAATTCAGCTTACCGTCTTCGGTAAATTGAACTTTACCTTCGGTTACCTGCGCCAGTTCGCCGTTTGCCGGATCGCTGCCTTCAACTTCTTTACCGTCGATCAAGCCGCGGTAAGTCCAAGTGCGCTCAGGCCCCTTGTTGAAGAACAGGCTCATCATGTGTTTGTTACCCTGAGAATCAAAAATTTCCACCGCTGTTGCGTAGTCAGAAGTTTTGTACGGATCTTTTGCGTTGAATACTTTTGCATTTTCGATCATGCGGGAATCTAAGTTTAATTCTAAATTAACACTCTTGGTGCCGGACGCATTCACTAAGGCCTTCGGGTATTTGATATCGCCAACGCGGGTTTCAATCTTACCTTTATCGTCAGCCATGTAGCCTTGAATTTTTGCGCCGCTGTTGGTGGTTAAATTTCCGTTACGATCAAAGATGAATGATCCATCACGAGTGTAACCAACACCTTCAGCGCCTTTTACCTGAAAATAACCGTCACCGCTGATTGCTAAGTCTGTTCCGCGATCAGTGTTATCAAGATTACCCTGTAACAATACCGGATTTACTGCGCCGATTTTTACACCGCGGCCAAGCTGATTTCCGCCGTCGATACCTTTTAAATCGCGTGCCATAATGTCGTGAAATTCTGCGCGGGAGGCTTTAAAACCGGTGGTGTTCGAGTTCGCAATATTATCTGCGACGACGCCGAGGCCCTCGCCCATTGCCTTTAAACCCGATACGCCTGTGTACATTGATGATAGAATACCCATTATGACCTCCATGTCATGTTTTGAAGCCAGTCTGTCGTTGACTGTCTTCTATGAAGGG
>JANPPN010000235.1:0-19525 GCA_031428535.1 Bdellovibrio sp.
CGCTTGCGACCTGTTCAATTTTTTCGTAAACGTCCTCAAGGCTTCCCAATTGTTCGATGAGCTTCTGTGCGCCTTTCGGGCCGATTCCCGCTACTCCGGGTATGTTGTCGGAAGCGTCACCGGTGATTGCCAGAAAATCAATGAATTGTGCCGGAGTTACTCCGTGTTTTTCTTTAACCATCGCTGAGTCGTAAATGACATCTTTCATGGTATCGTAAAGAAAAACATTTTCATTTATCAGCTGACAGAAATCTTTATCGCCGCTGACAATATAAACTTCATAATTTTCTTTTTGTGCGAGCACCGCAACAGTGCCGATAAGATCGTCAGCCTCAAAACCCGCAAGCTCGATATCGCAGATTCCGAAAAGTGCCGCAACCTGTTTTAGGTATGGCATCTGAACCTGCATGTCGTCGGGCATTTCAGTTCGGTGTGCCTTGTATTCAGTATATAGATCTTTTCGGAACGAGGCTTCTTTGCGATCATAACAAAAGACAATGTGATCGGGGTTCTTGTCTTTCATAAGTTTAATGATCATTGATATAAAACCGTAAACGGCGTTGACCGGAGTACCCTTAGAAGAAGTCAGCGGGCGAATGGCGTAAAAGGCCCTGAAAAACATCGAGCTGACATCGACCACGTATATTTGTTTTTTCATCGCCAAGTTTTACACTCAGATTCGGGGCTAATCAACTTCGGAAAATTTATCAGCTTGCTCTAGAGAATTAAGCTCAATCCACTTTTCACAACGGGTCTCGAGTTTCAACTCGTGCGCGTTTTGATCAATTTGAGCTTTTAATAAGAGCGGATCTAACTTCCCGGAGTTTACACGTCGCTGAACTTCCTGGCGGGATAGACCCAAAAGAAGATGTGCTGTTTGCATAAAGTTATCTGAATTCATTCAGCAATTAGAGCTTTTACTCTATGAATTGTCCAGATTTTTTAGGTTTTATTTTAGGTGCCTGGTTTTAGGTGCCTGGTTTTAGGTGCCTGGCACCTTTTTTTTAAAGTATCGAAATTATTCAGAAAATACGAAGACGAGGTCGTTTTCACCGACCATATCGAGCTTGTCTTTGGCTTGGCGTTCAATAAAAGAAGGATCTTTTGCCTGCCTAATTTGCATGTTTAAGACTTTGGCCTGAGCTCTCGAAGAAACGATCTGTTTTTGAATTGTATTGGAATCATGGTGCAGGCCCCAAACTCTCCAAATTGCGCCATTGAAAAATAATGAAACAACAAATATGCAGATGCAAACAAAAAATACCTTTATAGGTCTATTTAAAAAAGTCCTGAAATTCAGACCAAATCCGTAGATGTTTTCCACAAGTTTATTTCAGCTTAATTTTCTGCTTACGGCAAGACCGGCTAGACTATTGTTAGCGGAACCCGGCTTTATCCCAATAGATACCCATGCCGCCAAGGTCTTCTTCAATTCTCAAAAGCTGATTATATTTAGCGGTGCGTTCACCCCGACAAAGACTTCCCGTTTTTATCTGATGGCAATTGAGTGCGACCGCCAGATCAGCAATGGTAACATCTTCAGTTTCGCCGCTTCGGTGAGACATGATTGTCTTCATTTTATTCCGCTGCGCCAAATTAACCGCGTCGAATGTTTCGGTGAGAGTGCCGATCTGATTTACTTTTACCAGCAGGGCATTGGCCGCTTTTTTCTCTAAGCCCTGGCGCAGGCGCTTCGGATTAGTTACAAAGAGATCGTCGCCGACAAGTTGAACGTGCGAACCCATATCAGCGGTGGCGGCTACCCACGAATCCCAGTCGTCTTCGGAGAAACCGTCTTCAATACTGACCAGCGGATACTTCTCGCACCATTTTTTATAAATATTTTTAAGTTCGTTGCCGGAAATTTTTTGCTTTTCCCAGTTGTAGAGCCCGCCCGGATTATACATTTCGGTTGCCGCTACATCCAAAGCCAGAAAAACATTCTGACCGGCTTCATAACCGGCTGCAAGGATGGCCTCCATCAAAAGCTCAAGAGCTGCTTCATTCGATTTCAAAGTCGGCGCGAAACCGCCTTCGTCGCCGACTGCTGTTGATAAGCCTTTTTTATTCAGGATTTTCTTTAGGGTGTGAAAAATTTCAGAACCCGCGCGAAGCGATTCTGCAAAAGAATTATTAACTGTCGGAACAATCATGAATTCCTGAATGTCTAATCCGTTATTGGCATGAGCTCCGCCATTCAAAACGTTCATCAGCGGTACCGGCAATCTGCACGCCTGCGACCCTCCAACGTAACGATAAAGCGGCAAGCCCGCATCTTTTGCGGCGGCCTGCGCACACGCCAGCGACACGCCCAGAATGGCATTGGCACCGAGGTTTGATTTATTTTCCGTACCGTCTATATCGCGCAGGACTTTATCAATGTACACCTGTTCATAAACACTAAGCCCCACAATTTCAGGAGAAATCTTTACCCGAACATTATCGACAGCTTTGTAAACGCCTTTACCGCCGAATCTCTTTTGATCACCATCGCGAAGCTCAAAGGCCTCGTGTGCGCCGGTGCTTGCGCCGGAAGGAACTGCCGCACGACCGACGTTGCCGGCTGCGGTCTTTACTTCAACTTCAATTGTCGGATTTCCGCGACTATCAAGAATTTCACGCGCCAATAAACTTACGATTTCAGACATTCAATTCCCCCTGATCGGCTTCTTCCGAACGCTTTTCTGATTTGTTTAATTTTTTTAATGTTTCAATACTGTCGAGAATCAACTGGGGGTACTGTTTCTTAACAATCTCCCAATCAACCCTGTGAAAGGCCTGCTTGATTCCCGGAGACTGCTTCTGACCGGCCGTCAGCAGAGTAACCAGCTGATGCGCACGAACCATGTAATCATGCAGACGCGCCAAATTCTGCGCAACCTGATGCACCGGTTGTTTCATAAATTCGAACTGCGAGAAATCCTGCTGGACGACTTCGCGGGATGGTTCAGGCTTCGGGTCAGTTGCTCCGAGTTGAGCCATGCGGAGCAACTCTTCATTCCGTTGCAAAAGCTCGCGGTTTTTTTCTTCTAGCTCGCGACTGCTCTGCTGAAGTTGCCGGATGATATCCTGCATAAGTTGCGGCGAAATGTTTCGCTCTGAATCTTCTTCGTTCAGAATACTCTGTTGCGAGGTTGACCATTCGACCTTGAAATGGATATCGCTCCAATCGCAATGGGCATAAGTCTGGCCGATGTAACTTGGCAGTGATTCGTAAGCAGCCTTCAAATAAGTTGTAACCAGCGGATACTGTTCAGCCGGCAGCGGAATATCAAATGACAAGCCAGACTGATGGCGCTCTAAGTTTTCAATCGGCGGCTCGGGATATATAAAATAGCCAAGAAATTTCTCGGGCTGCTGAAAAATCTCGTGCGGCTGAGGCATCATACGCAAGACGCTGTCGAGGACCCCCCAAACACGATTCTTCGGGGTTTTGTGACCAGCCCTCACCAGAGTCTCGGTCCGCAAATTCAAACGTTCAAGAAAAGCTTCCATATCGGGAGCCCGCATCCAGTACGAAGAGTCGCGCAACAATTCCCACGGCACATCTGTTTCTGAAAAATACGCCGACAAATCAACCTTTTCAGATTCAAGATGAGTTAGAATTGCATGGGTTATTTTACAGCTAAATTGCACGTGCCTAACTTAGTAGAGACCATTCACGCTTGCAAGCACTACGGCTCGGGGAATTGCCAACTGTCGCGATAATCAACAGATCCGAATTAAGCTGCAACAATTAGTAGCAGCTTTGCGAGTTCGGATTAAGCCGCTTTAACTTTCTGGAACTTTGTCAGCGGAAAATTAATTTTGTTATCGATAATTTCCTGATAAAATGATGGGATGTTTCCGGTTGGCAAAATTCCTCCCTCCAGTGTACCGTCTTGGCGTCTGGTCAGTTTGTGAATTTCGAAAATCGGTACAACAATATACTTATTTTTTTCGTCAACACCGCGAACTTCAGAAACTGTTCCGATTTTACGTGAGCCATCCGAGTACCTGGAAATCTGTATAATAATTTCGATGGCCGAGCCCACTTGTGAAGTCAGCGCTTTTTCGCTGATCTTGGTATCACCGCCGGCAGCAAGCGCTTCCAGCCTGACAATCGCATCTTCGGGAGTGTTGGCATGAACCGTTCCCATACTTCCTTTGTGCCCCGTATTCATCGCGCTGATGAGCTCGAGGGCTTCACTCGATCGGACCTCGCCGACAATAATCCGGTCGGGACGCAAACGCAGCGCACTTTTAAGCAAATCTTTAATGGTGACTTCGCCCTTACCCATGACATCGGCCTGACGGGTTTCAAAGCGTACGACATGTTCGTAATCAATTTGCAGCTCAGACGAATCTTCAATGACAAGAATCCGCTGCCCTTTCGGAATTCGTGAACAAAGCATACTGAGTAAAGTGGTTTTACCGGAACCGGTACCGCCGCTGACAATAATATTTTTTCCGAGAAACATGCAGAGATCAATGAACATCCAGGCATCCGGCGAAATCGTGCCCAGCTTGATATAGTCAGAGGGCGAAATTTTGCTCGACGTAAATTTACGTATACTGATCACCGTACCCTGCCGCGAAATAGGCGGCAGCACGGCTGCAATCCGCGAACCGCTGGCGGGCGAGCCCTGAATAATCGGCAGCCGGGCATCAAGCCGCGGCTCATCTTTATTGATCCGGCGACCTACCGACTGTGCAATCGTGTTGATCGCGGCCTGCAGATTGTCTTCGTCGGGAAATTTGGCAGTTGTCAGCTCGAGTTTTCCTTTGCGTTCCACAAAAATCTGGTTGGGACCATTGATGAGCACCTCGGTAACTCCGGGGTCGTTTAAAAATTCTTGAACGGGTCCGAGGGCCCGCTCAATTACTTCTTTAAAATTGGAATTGTCTTCAGCCATAGATCCTCATTAAATTGCTTTCAAATATTTACTATTCCGGATCTGATGCAATCTTGTGGTTTGATTCGGCATCTTTTACGACAATCAGTTGCCCTTGCAGCCCTGTTTCCGGGCACTGAAAAGAGTAAATTCCTTCAACTTGTGGTTCGATATTAAAAGATTTTTTAATTCCGAAAACCGTATTGTGTGATTGCGTGAATGAATCCATCAAAAAGCTGACGTTTTTTTCTTTCATGTTCAGATTTACAACATGCACCTTGTAGGCCTCGCCTTTTTTGACTCTGATTTTTTCAGGAATGAACCCGGTTTCCGTATTCAGGATTACGATTTCTTTTGTTGGCTCAACCGGCTGAACAGCCCTACGGATAGCCTGAAGAATTTCGTCGTCTTTTTGCTTAGCACTCATCTCTGTTGGTTTGATGATGACCGCTGCCGTCGGCGCAGTAACCTTTGGCGTCGACTGCGGAACGGTAATTTCGGGTTTGGTTTCAGCGTGCACTTTAATCTGCACGAAAAAGAAAAATGCAAAAAGTAAGCCTCTGAAAAAGTTTGCTATTCCTTGAGTTTTCATAGTTTCAGTGAAGCTCTTTTCGATCTTGAAATTCGCAGAATTCACGAGCCACCTCCAGCGCAACAAAGTTTAATAATTTCGGTTCTAGACGACGTAACGCTTCAACCAATAATTTCGGATCACCGGCGCAGGCGTTTATCGAAGCACAGGCACGATTCACCAGTTGCGGGGAAGTGTTCATTTCAATATTTATTTTATCCCAGTCCATACCGAGTACGGGATCAATAGCGCCGACATTATATAAGGCATCGAAAACGGCCTGTAAATTTCCCTGAATAAACATCTTTTACCTCCTGGTCAGTTGATCGCCATTCATGGCTTTCTTAACCAACTCATCGGAGGAAGTGTTTAAAAACTTGAGTCAGATTGAGACAAAATGCGCAAAAATTATTTATTTTTTTTGCGGCATTAGTTTTAGGTTTTTTTCATTGATTAACGCCTGGGCCAAAGCCGAGGGCGACTTAACGGCAGACATCAAATTGAGGCTACTTTCATTATAAGCGGCTTTCGAAACAACAATGTTGGCTGCTGCGATTCTTTCAAAAATCCGGGTTTCAAACTTAGGACTTTTGTACTGAAGTATAAATTCCCGCTTAAACTCAACGATTAAATTTTCAAGCATGATCAAATAAGTCACCTGATCGACAGACGCCGTGGTTTCAGACTTAAGTTCAGAAATCGCCCATTGCGTCAGTTCTTCAGCCGCCGATTCCCAGCTATCGGATGAATTGGCGCGATAGCGAATGCTGTCGAAGGTCTTTTCCACCAATGAGTCACCATTTGGCCTTGAAAGACAGATTCTGAGCGCGTCCATAAGCAGTTCTTTGTTGCGGGTTTCAAGGTACTTGTCGACTTTTCCCTGAATGAGTTCATTCATCTGATCCAGCTCAAGCAATTGCAGTTTAGCATAGGTGTAGACCAATCTGGGTTTTGCGGCCTGAACCGGGGGCGTTGAGGTACAGCCTAAAAAATTAAGAACAATAAAAAATAGAAAGAAAGTTAAATAAACGGCATTTTTAATCATCTAATTATGCTAGCAAAATTTTGCGGCTGCGTTGAATAGCAAATTCGCGCGCTGGACTTCGGGCTGGCACACTGCATATTTAAACAACTACCGGTAAAGAAAAGAATTCAGTTTTATAGAGGCTTGTGACAGACTAATCAGGCAATTTAAGAAACAAACCGAACACGGAGGCTCCTTTGAAAATTTCTCGTATCCTATCAACAATTTCTTTCGTGCTGACTGCTTTAGCTTTAGCATCTTGTGCACCAACAGCAAAACAACTGAAAGAAGCGGTTGAAAAAGATCCTTCCATCGTTTTTGTTGCAATCGAAAAAGATCCCGCAAAATTTATTGAGGTTGTAAATAAAGCAGCTCAGGATGCACAGCGGGTTGCCGGTGAAAAGGCACAAGGTGATGAAAAAAAGTCCCGCGACGAAGAATTCAAAAATCCGCTGAAGCCTGAATTACAGGAAGGCCGCGTAATTTTCGGGAAGAAAGAAGCGCCAATCACAATTTTTGAATACTCTGATTTTCAATGTCCGTACTGCACTCGTGGTTATCAGACTGTAAAACAGGTTGAAAAAGAATATGGCGATAAAGTCCGAATTGTTTTCAAACATTTACCGCTGGATTTCCACCCGCTTGCAATGCCGGCTGCAAAATACTTTGAAGCAATTGCAAAACAGAGCCACGAAAAAGCGGCCAAGTTTCACGATGAAATTTTTGAAAATCAGGCGCAGATGAAAGACAAAGGCGAAAAATTGTTTTCCGAAACTGCAAAAAAACTCGGTATTGATATGAAAAAATTAGCGACCGATTTAAACGATGAATCAATCACAAAACGAATTGCTGCAGACATGGAAGAAGCAAAAAAGTTCAATATGAGTGGAACTCCGGGTTTCATCATCAACGGTGTTTCGCTACGTGGCGCTTATCCATTTCCAGAGTTTAAAGCGATCATTGATCGACATTTAAGCACGTTAAAATAATTAAATTTTTCATATTACATAAAAGGCCTCTTTAGTAGACTCACTAAAACCCATAATTCTCATCGGATTGTGGGTTTTAAAGGCGACGGTAGCGGCCAGCCTTCGCCGCTACGACAGTTTAAAAATTTTCTTTAAGGCATCGCGCCAAGGCAATATCTGAATTTCATCACGCATTTCTTTACGAGATACATCGCAGGCACAAATAAATTCAGCACCAATAAAATCTTTTTTGAAAGAAATCAAATGTTTTAAATGATCGGCATCAATTTTTGATGCCGATTTTATTTCAATTAGAAATATTTTTTTATCGGGTGTTTCGATAATTAAGTCAATTTCTGCACCGTCTTTTGTTCTTAAATACGAAAATGAATAATCAAGCTCGTAATAGCTGTTGTACCGGTGACATTCGTTGACGAACCAAGCTTCAAAAGCATTACCATAGGTTGTCGTTTTGGGCTCAAGCGGGATATTGATTTGTTTTTCCAGAGCCCGCTTGACGCCCGTATCAAAAAAATAAAATTTTGGAGTTTCGTGCTGAACCTTTCGTACTGATTTATGATACGAATCCAACAAAAACCCTAAATTTGTATCGACTAAAATTTGATAATAATTTGCGATGGTTTTGTGATCGGCACCAACATCCTTGGCAATTTTCGAATAATTTAAAATTTGCCCATCCATCTGTGCGGCCACGGGCAAAAACAATCTGAAGGGCTCAAGCTTTCGAACGACCTGTTCAACCTGAATTTCCTCTTTAAGATAAGTATGGACGTAGGATTTTAAATATCTATTTTTTTCAAGACCCGTTGAAAATTCCAGTATTTTTGGCAGAGTCCCCCAATTTAGTATCTCTGCCAGGCTTAATTTATTTTGCAATTCAAAATACGTTAATGGAAACATTGAAAATACAACGGCGCGACCTGCCAATAAATTTGCGCCACCATGTTTTAATTTGCGAGAGCTTGATCCAGTGAGTGCAAAGTTAATTTTTTTATCTTCAATTAAACCATGAATAACATCCAGCAGCTTTGGGCATTTTTGAACCTCATCAATAACAACCCAGTCCCTTTTGGTTAGATGCTGTGTTTGTCGAATCAATGCCTCGGGGTCCAAAGAATAAATTTCTTCTTGGCTGGGTTTTAATAAATCGATGTACAAACAACCTTTAAATTGAGACAACGAACGAAGCAGGGTTGATTTTCCAGTTCCGCGAGCACCGAATAGAAAAAAACTTTGATTTTGAGACAAAGAACACAAACGTTTAAGCAAATCAGACCTCCATTTTTATGGACTATATTCCCAATTATACGTTAAAATTGGGAATATAGTCCATAAAATAAGTACCTGTTTTTGTCACTGGACTATAAAAATTGACAAAACATTCGCGCGTGAGATCGGTATATTTATGCCCTTGAAGTAATGGATTGCAAAGACCAACCAAGTCCATCGTTACCCCCTGCGAAGACCAGCACCAACACTGATTCAGTAAATAATACGCGACAATAATGGTGCCCTGGGTCCTAGGCAGAAGGCCTCTGGCAATTATAAACGTATCTTATTCAGTAGCGTGACCCAAGGTCCAGACGGCGCGCACTTCTTTTTGTCCGCCTTTAGTCTTTAGGCTTTTATTCCCGACTCAAAATAATTCATAAGGCCTCGCTGACTAAATTTCGGTGAATTTCAGCATTTTACGAGTGAGAAACACTTCATTTCGGTCGATGCTTACCAGAACCGGGCTGATGATCAGACCTTTCCTTTTTGCAAGACTCAGCAATTTGGCATACTCCGGATCAATTTCTTTTGCCGCGGCAAAAGCCGTAACATCATCACGCTGAACTGTAAAAATAAGTTCGGCTTTTTGCCCCTGATCAAGTAGTTCCATCATTTCGCGCAGGTGCTTTTGCCCTCGTTCCGTGACGGCATCGGGAAACAAGGCCGTGGCTTCGCCATTGATCTGGCCGGAAAAAGTGGTGTTTTTAATTTCGATATAGTGTTTTTTGGATTCTGGTTTCTGCAGATCATCTTCGGCCAGACAAAACACTCCGTCGAGCCTGGTTTTTTCAGAAATTTTATATTCCGATTTGTAAAAACGGTAGTTATCCCAATGTGGAAAGTGGCTCTTCTCGGCTGCGAGTAAGGACAGAATCGCTTCCTGCACTATTTTATTCGGGTTAGAAGTGTTCACTCCTACCCAAGTGCCGTTCGCCGCCTGGATGGCCTCAAGGGTACCCTTAAGCTTCTTGCTTTCATCACTATGAAGGCTGAACCAGCACTGCTGCCTCATATTTTTTTCGATAACGCCTTTAAGGCTGCCGGTATTCGGAACATGAATAGTGATTTTTTGACCTTCGTATTCAACGTCAGCGAAAAATCTTTTATAGCGCTGTAACAAAGTGCCGACGAGCAGCGGTTTCGCAAATTTCATGTTCAGATTACATTCGTTCCGGAACCGGAATTCCCAGCAAATTCAGGCCATTAACCAAAACCAGGCCGACTGCGGCGCTCAAAGCCAGACGCGCCTTTCTTAACTCGGTATCGTCAACATTACCGATCGGGCAATCGTGATAAAACGAATTGAATTTTTTCGCCATATCGTAGAGGTAAGTGCAAAGCGCCGCCGGCTTATAGTTTTCTGCTGAAGCCACCACCACGCAATTAAAATTCATCAGGTGCTGCATCAGTTTAATTTCAGCAGGGTGTGTAAGAAGTTTGCCGTTAAAATCAACTCCGTTTTGGCCGAATTTTTTGAGCAATGAATTAATTCGCGCATAAGAATACTGAATGAATGGTCCACTTTCGCCATCGAGTTTCAGCCATTCATCCATATCAAAGACAATTTTCTTGTTGGTGTCCTGCCGAAGCATGCCATATTTGATCGCGCCTTTAGCTACAGTATCGGCCACATTTTCAATTTCATCCGCAGACCACTCGTCTTTATAACGTGCCAGGTACTGCGTCTTCACGTGCGCTTTCATTTTCTCGACCAGCGATACCAGTGGAACGATGTTTCCTTTTCGTGAACTCATTGCACCATCTGGCAATTCAACAAAATTATACTGGAGATGAAAACAATCTTTCGCCTGTTCAAATCCAAGATGCTCCAGCGCCTTAAAAACCTGTTTAAAATGCAAAGCCTGCCGCATATCAACAACATAAATCGATTTTTCGATTTTAAAATCTTCGAATTTGCGGCGCGCAAGTTCAATGTCTTTTGTGGCATAAAGGCCGGTACCATCGGTCTTTAGCAACAAACAGAACCCGAGGTTCTCAGCCGAAAAATCCAGCCCGATCGCCCCTTGCGACTCTTGTAATTTTCCTTCGGCAAAATATTTTTTCACTGTCTTAACAGAGTCGGCGTCAACTTCGGACTCCCAGTACCACCGGTCAAAATCCACTCCGGCCCATTTGTAAACCCGGTTCATAAGTTCAATCGACCATTCCCGTGTTTCGCTCCACAGTTCGTAATATTCACCGCGGCCGGCTTCCAGTTGTTTTAGAATTTCAGTTAACTGAGCTTTATTCCGTTCGAAAATATCCGGCGTTCCGGCTTCGTCTTCCAGTTTTAAACTGGCTGTCGAATACATCTGCCCGAGCCATTCTCCGCGCATCGGATCGTTCCGCTTATTTTCCAGAACTTGGGGCTCTGTATGGTTCTTAATATACCAAAGACATTTTGCAACATGAGTGCCGACATCTCCCGGAAAAGTAGAACTGATAACTTTATCGGTGCCGAAACTCCGTCTCAACAATCTGATCAACGAATCTCCGAGGCAGAGATTCCGCATATGGCCAACATGCAGTTCTTTATGTGTATTCGGTTGCGAATATTCGATCATGGTCTTAGGCGCATCCGTAACAAGCAAAGAACTGAACATTTCGGAATTCAGCGCTCTTAAAACCGTCGCGTCTGCTAGAACTTCGGGTTTAAACTTAATATTAAGATAGGGGCCAGCGGCTTCAATTGAAGAAGTGCCTGTGACATCGCCCAATAATCTTTTTATTTCACCGGCAACAACAGCCGGGGATTTTTTCAGCGTCTTTGCAAAAACGAAACAACCGAATGCCAGATGGCCCATCTCCGGATTCGGTGGTTCGACCAATGCTGCGTAGATGTCTTCTCTGGTTAAAATGACACCCATCTTCTCAAGGACTGCCTTTAAAGGCTCAGTTAAACTGAGCCTTAAGGGTTCATGCATGAGCACTTTATATTTTTTATGCGACATGGATTACAACCTAAAGCATTTTTGGGGTATTTTCTATTACTTATTTATTTTTTGTTTTAAAAACGGCCATGGACTTTGAATCATAAAAGTAATCTCGGAAGTCCAGCGACACATAAGAAGATTCATAAATACGGCCCTCGATGCAACCCCTGAGGGTTGCATCGTTTATTCCGTCATAAAGACAGTTGCCGGTGTCCCAGGCTTTCTCGGAATAGGTGATCAGGTAACCGATCTGCTCGTCGTGTCTGTAAAGTTTGACGACTGCATCCAGACGCGTGTTTCCCTCGGCGGCGTAATCGCCTTCAAGAATAGTGTCTCCCCAGACTTGCGCCTGTTTAAAGGAAATTCTCTCAAAAATTAACTTAATGTTGGAGTCGATTTTCTGATCTTCACTAAAGTGAAAGATAAGAGACTTAGAATAGGGTTTTTCGCAACTTTCGACCCCACACGAGGCCGAAATTTTCGACATTTCACTTTGAAAATCCGCATTCGAAACACAGTTCAGCAAGAGCCCAAGAACAAACATTGTAACCGATATTTTAGTCATATTTCCTCCGATACCGGACATCTATGCAAAACTCGCGTACCCTGCTATTAGTCTAAACCGTGAGTTGGCTTATTATCAGGTCTGATAATCGGATTATTTCAGCTTCGTAACGGGAGACGCCTGATATGAGTTTCTTGCTCCGTCGCGACCGATAAAAGCTGTTTTGTTAACCGACATTTGTTTGTACTCGAGAGAGTACACACCTGCTCTTTTAACATTAGCAGAAGTAGCATCACCAAAACCAGAAGACGAATTGCCACCACGAGCCATTACTATCAGACCGGAGCCGGCCTTCAGATCGTCGAATTTCGTAGCAGGTGCGCCATAAACCGAGGCATTAAGTGCAGCGGCTAAGGAGATTACAGACAATAAAGTTACAAACGCAGTTAAAATGAGTTTCATATTTTTCCCTTTTTTTAATGTATAAAAAATAAGCTATGCAGTTTTACTAAATTCACCGGCAAGTTGCCAGACGTCAAAATTCTGTACAGTAAAAAATACAAGGATTACCCTGTGATTTTGCCCATTTGCACTTGCCTAGAAACTCGGTACAAGCTAAAACTTTGCAATGTCTGAAATCCCAAAGCCAGCAAAGATTCCGCATCAACCTAAACCGGATTGGTTGAAAGTTCGTGCGCCCACCGGTGAGAGTTATTCCCGCATTAAAAATATGCTCGGCGAACTGAAATTAGCGACCGTCTGCCAGGAAGCCCGTTGCCCGAACATGGGTGAATGTTGGTCCGGTGGAACAGCGACCTTCATGCTGATGGGCGAAGTCTGTACCCGCGGCTGTCGTTTCTGTAACGTCAAAACCGGAAATGCAAAAATCGGCCTACCACCGGTTGATCCATTAGAGCCTGAAAAAGTGGCCTACTCGATTTCACAGATGAAACTAAAGTACGTGGTTATTACATCGGTCGATCGTGATGATATGCCCGATCAGGGTTCCGATCATTTTGCACGGACAGTCAAAACGATAAAAAAATTGGATCCGCAGTTAATCGTTGAAATCCTGACGCCCGACTTTCGCGGCGATGAAAAACTGGTTCAGCATCTTGCCGCTGCCAAGCCTGACGTGTTTGCACACAACATTGAAACTGTTGAAAGACTAACACCATCTGTTCGTGATCCCCGCGCCAAGTACCGGCAGTCATTACGGGTGCTCGAAGCCGTTAAAGAATTCGAGCCCGGCATGTACACAAAGTCTTCGATAATGCTTGGCCTTGGCGAAACCGATGCCGAAGTCACTCAGACCTTGAAAGATCTTCGGAATGTGGGCTGTGATGTTGTCACATTCGGGCAGTACTTACAGCCGACTGAAAAACATCTGAAAGTAAATGAGTATATCACACCTCAAAAATTTGCCGAGTGGCAGACACTGGCTGAAGGCATGGGATTTCTTTATGTTGCCTCGGGGCCACTTGTCAGAAGCAGTTACCGCGCAGGCGAGTTTTTCATGAAGGGCGTAATCGAAAAAAATCGCCAAACTGCAGACTTAGAACTTCTGAATAGTTAACCGCCGTATTCAACAGAATCGGCAAAAAAGGATTTAGCGAATGGCAACTGATATCAAATTACCCGAACTGGGCGAAGGCGTTACAGAAGGCGAATTAGTAAAATGGACCGTGAAAATCGGCGATTCAGTAAAAGCCGATCAGACTGTCGCTGAAATCATGACCGACAAAGCCACCGTTGAAGTTCCCACGCCAGTTGCAGGCGTTGTTAAAGAATTAAAATTTAAGCCGGGCCAAATAATTAAAGTTGAATCTGTCCTGCTTACTCTTGACGGAGCAACTGCTGTTGCGACTCCGCCTGTTACACCGGCGGCATCAAAGCCGGCCGCGGTAACAACCTTCTCGGCTCCTGCTACAGCTTCTAATACCGTAACACCGGTTAAGTTACCTGAACTCGGCGAAGGCGTTACCGAAGGTGAATTGGTTAAATGGACAGTTAACATCGGCGACACCGTCAAAGCTGATCAGACAGTAGCCGAAATTATGACCGACAAAGCCACCGTTGAAGTTCCAACTCCGGTTGGCGGAATTGTCAAAGAATTTAAATTTAAAAAAGGTGATGTTATTAAAGTAGAATCCGTGCTTCTAACCCTGAGTGGCGCAAGTGCCGGCACAACGGCGCAGAGTTCAAACGGACATTCGCCGGCAGTGCCCGCGCCAACGGCTCCTCAGGCTCCGGCCATGTCGGCTTCAACTGGCGGAATTTACCCGCCAGTGGCCGACTCCCGTGTTTTGGCAACGCCTGCAACTCGGCGCTTGGCTCGCGAAATGGGAGTTGATATCAACGGATTATCCGGCACAGGCCTTGCCAGCCGCGTAACGAGAGACGATGTGCTTTCTGCAAAAGATGGGGTTTCGCAAATTTCTGCAGGCGTTGGCGGAACCGGCGCAGTTTCGGCCGGAACTCCGACAATGAGTTTCCCAAAACCGGCATTCAACTCTACGAATGCACAGGCTGAGGAACGGGTCGATTTAATCGGTATCCGTAAAAAAATCGCGCAAAATCTACAAATGTCAAAAGCGATCATCCCACACTTTACATTAATGGACGAAGCCGATGTCACTCAATTGGTTACAATGCGTGAATCACTGAAAGACTTCGCAGAAAAAAATGGAACTAAAATCACCTATTTGCCGATAGTTATGAAGGCACTGATTGCGACCATCAAAGAGTATCCGCAATTCAATGCTTCGATTGATGATGCGGCTTCGCAGATAGTTTATAAAAAATATTTTAATATCGGTTTTGCAGCCGACACTCCGAACGGATTGGTTGTACCGGTTATCAAGAATGCCGACCAAAAAACAATTCTCGAAATTTCGAAAGAGATTATTGAACTTTCCAAGCGTGCGCGCGATGGCAAGCTGAAACCTGACGACATGAAGGGTGGTACAATTACCATCACGAACATCGGCTCGATCGGAGGCACCTATGCGACTCCGATTATTAATCATCCGGAAGTTGCAATACTCGGCATGTATAAGATCCAGGATAAACCGGTTCTTAAAGATGGTGCTGTTGCCTTCATCAAAGCTATGAACTACACCGTAACAGCAGATCATCGTCTGATCGATGGCGCCGTTGCCGCGAATTTCCTAAAGTCATTCTTCAATAAGATTCAGAATCCCGCGATTTTAATGATGGGGATGTCGTAATGCAAACTTTTGACGTGATCGTCATCGGCTCGGGCCCAGGCGGCTACGTTGCCGCTATTCGCGCAGCCCAACTCGGATTCAAAACTGCAATTATCGAACGTGAAGCTCTCGGTGGCGTTTGTCTTAACGTGGGGTGCATACCTTCAAAGGCCATGATTACAGCCACGCATCTTCTGCATAAAGCGCAACACGATTTCAAAACAATGGGCCTTAATATCAAGGGCGGTATCGAAGTTGACATGAAAAAACTTGTCAGTTGGAAACAAAGCGTATGCGATAAAATGTCCGGCGGAGTCAGTCAGCTTCTAAAAGGCAATACAGTTACCGTGATCAAAGGCACTGCCGAATTCAGAACTCCAACCGAAATTTCTATCAGTTCTGCCGGTAGTAAAGATTCTGCAACGGCCAAATATTTTATTATTGCAACCGGCTCGCGTCCGATCGAGATTCCTGGCTTTCCATTTGACGAAAAAAATATTTGTTCCTCAACAGGTGCGCTGGCATTTGATGAAATTCCTAAAGCCGTAGTCGTGATCGGCGGCGGCTACATCGGTCTTGAAATTTCCTGTTATTTACGAAAGCTCGGTACGGAAGTAACAATTATCGAAGCCAATACGTCATTATTGGCCGGCGTTGTCGATCCTGAGTGCGCTCAGGTCGTAACCAGAAAGACCGAAAAGTCAGGAATTGTTATTAAGTACGGGGCAAAAGCAAAAGCTCAGAAAAAAACTAAAGACGGTTATGAAGTTACGGCTGAAATTAACGGAAAAGACGAAGTCTTTAAAGCTGATAAAATTCTCGTAACTGTTGGCAGAAGACCCAACGGAGATCAGGCCGGTTTGAAAAACGCGGGAATTGCAGTCGACGAACGCGGTTTTGTAAAAGTAGATGCAAAACGCAGAACCAATGTGCCGCATATTTTTGCCATCGGCGACATCTGCGGCCAACCCATGCTGGCACACAAAGCGTCTTACGAAGGTGTTATGGTTGCCGAAATTCTATCGGGTGCAAACCGGGTTTACGACGCCAAGACAGTTCCGGCAGTGGTATTTACAGATCCTGAAATTGCTTCAGCCGGTATGACCGAAGCTGAATGCCGCACGAAAGGTTACAACGATCTGCTGATTGCCAAATTTCCTTTTGCAGCCAACGGACGCGCGGTCAGCATGAGCGAAACCGAAGGCTTTGTGAAGATGATCGCCGAAAAGAAAACCCATGTTGTACTTGGCATTCATATCGTCGGACCAGAAGCCTCTAATTTAATTTCAGAAGCTGTACTTGCGATAGAAATGGGAGCACGGCTCGAAGATATTGCACTTTCTATTCACCCCCACCCGACGCTCGGTGAAACGATGATGGAATCAGCAGAGGCTACCCTTGGCCACGCTATCCATATCATTCAGAAACCTTTGGCCGGCGCGAACAAGCCGGTGCATGTCTAAACCGGTTTTTCAGGATTGGGGGCTGATTGATTATCAATCAGCACTTGATCAGCAGCTTGAACGCCTTGACATACTTAGTCTCGATCCTGACCATCCCGGTTTTTTGATCTTCTGCTCTCACCCGCCGGTTGTGACGACTGGCCGCCAAACCCAGCCGGACGACATCTTTTCTTGGAAGGGCCCCGTAGTCGAAATTTCACGGGGTGGGCGCGCAACCTATCACGGTCCATCGCAATTGGTTGTCTATCCGATCCTGAATCTAAAGGCCGGCAGAAATGGCCGCAAGCCGCAAGAAGTTCGTGGTTATCTTCGGGCCTTCGAGCAGGCCATCGTTGCAACCCTCAGTGAGTATCAAATCACTGCAGTTGGGAAAACCCCGCAAAAGCTAGCAGACAAAAATTTCGAATCAGATGAAACCGGCGTGTGGGTCGGCACTCAGAAAGTCGCTTCGCTGGGTATCGCCGTTAAAAAATGGATTACCTATCATGGCGCCGCTATCAATTTAGAACATGACACCGAGGCATTTAAAGGCTTGAATCCCTGCGGATTTAAATCCGACACCATGGCCAGCGTTGAAAAACTATTCGGTAGAAAATTAAACAGGCAGGAATTTGCCGAGAAATTAAAGCTTCATCTAAATCGGGTATTATAAATTATTTTTTCGGAATCGTAAAAATAAAACACGTATGTGGCCGGGCCGGATCGTAGTAAAGCTCGCCGCCGTGATTGCGGATGATTTGCTTTGAAACGCTTAAACCTAGCCCTGTGCCTTTGCCGGAAGATTTCGTAGTGAAAAACGGTTCCATCATTTTTTGAACGACATCGGGCTGAATTTCTGAACCTGAATCGGTTATCTCGATCAGATAAAAACTTTTCTTTGAAGTCACATTAATTTTTGCCCAGCCACCTTCCTGATCCTGAATGGCATCGTATGAGTTGTTGAGCAGATTTACTAGCACCTGAACTATTTCAGAAGGCCTTCCTGAAATCTGGCTTTTGACATCTATCTGGCTATCGCGGGAAATCATGAGGCTGAAATTTTTCTTACTGAATCGAACAAACGAAATCTGAAATGCTTCGTCAATCAGGCTGAGCAGACTAACGGCTTCAAACGGGTCAAGATCAGCTTTTCTGGTAACGGATTTCAGGGATTTGATAATTTTATCAATCCGCACGCAGTTAGTTTCAATCTGTTCAAGATCTCTCTGAATGCTTTCCAGATCGACCTTCTGGGATTTTATTTTTTCTATCAGGATCTGCGACTTACCTTGAATTATCATAAGTGGATTATTCACTTCATGCGCAATTTCGGCGGCCATCTCGCCGAGCGATGCCATCTTCGATTGCTTAACGAGTGAATTCTGAATTTTTTTCAACTCTGTGATGTCTAGTTCGGCTCCGACCAAATACTTTTTGTTCGTTGCCATTTTAATCAGTGATTTTTTAGAATACAGGTCTCGAGGTTCACCGCGTGCATTATTTGCCGTATGTTCGAACTCCAGCGAAATATCCTTTTCAAAAACTTCGATATCGGTTTTTCTGAATAAATCTGCCACATTTTTCGGATAGACTTCATAATCGGTTTTTCCGATAAATTTTTCGCGAGGCATGTCTATAAAATTCTGAAATTCCGAATTGGCGTAAATAGTTTCAAATTTTTCATTTTTTACAAATACCGGTACCGGAATAGCGTCGAGAATACTCTCGGTGAATTCCTTTGCGACAGTTAATTCCCGCTTCAGTAAAGTTTCAGAGGTAAAATCCCAACACACGCCGGAAATCGAAACCAACTTGCCATCGACTTTATTCCGCGTGGCGCTTAACCGGACATACTTGATATCCTGTTTTTTAGAATGAATGCGGTAATTTGCCGAAATCTTCGAATCATCGGTTAAGACCTGATTGAAATAGGCAACCAGTTTCGGCCGGTAGTCTTCGTGAACTTCGTTAAAATCCGAACTTAAAAAGCCCTTGTACAAACCTTCTGCTTTTTCAAACAGCCGGCGATATCCCTCATCCCAGCTTAAAGTCATAGTTGCAAGATCCAGTTCCCAGTACCCGACTTCAGCTTCCAGAAGCGTTTTTTGGTACTTTTGAAATAGGTCTGCTGGTTCCTGAAACACGAAATCTACTTTAAGCCCCAGCTCATCATGATCGTGGCTTCGCCTTTTAGCACGGTTTCACCGGTTGCTTTCTTAGCAAGAGTTTCGACTATGCCTAGCCCACGTGTTTTGTGTAACCTGGTAATTTCAAAATCAAATGTGATGACATCGTCAATGTAGACCGGATTTGAAAATTTTAAAGTCTGTGCGAGATAAATTCCGCCGGAACCTATTTTTTCATTCAGAAATCGCGAGACCAGTGCTCCGAGAATCATGCCATGTGCAATTCGGCGATGAAATCGGGTGGTTTTTGCATACTCTTCATCCATGTGAATCGGATTAAAATCGCCCGACATTTCTGCGAACTGTTGGACCATTTTTTCGGTTACCTGAATGGTTTCGCTGGCCTTGTAGCCAACAAATCTATCTCTTGGAACTTCTGCAGCTTCGCTAGTCATAATTCTCCGATATTATAAAATATTTGCGGCAAGTTCAGCCAGGGCCGAACGCTCACCTTTTGTTAGTGTTACGTGCGCTGCTATTTCCTGACCCTTAAATCTCTCTACGGCGTGAGTGAGTCCCG
>JANPPN010000236.1:0-13648 GCA_031428535.1 Bdellovibrio sp.
TCGTCTTTGCTGACTGCGCCGCGATGTGATGTAATTTTAAATGTAATAGGGCTGGATGCTCTTAAATTTATCAAGGATGAGGGAAATGACAAAAAAACTATTATTTTTAGTTGCTGTTTCAGGTCTGATCTTCGCAAACAACGGCTGTACTTCCAAAAAAGCAGACGATGGCGAACAAGTTGTTGAAAATGCGGATATCGAAAAAATCGATGCCGACGGAATGGGAACACCGGCGTCGGATGCTTCACTAGAAAGCGCTTTAGGCGAAACTCCTACTCCGAGCGACACTCCTACTCCGAGCGACACTTCTGCCGCTGCGGCGCCAACAATAGATGATTCAAGTCTCAGCCTCGATACGGCAGAAACGCCGCCGTCAACAGCGAATGCACCCGATATTCCCACGCCGGTTTTAGAAGAAGCCGCGCCACCGACAATCACAGAAACACCGTTGCCGCCAACCGACACAACAACTGTTGATACAGCAGCATTGGCCGCTTCATTAGGGTCATCAGGTTCGGCCTTGATGGAAACGGCAGCTCCACCTGCAGATACCGGCGGCTATTCTAGCGACGTGGCGACTTTAAAACCCGCAGCCAGTTCAATTAAAAAAGTTTCTGCAACAATGCCCTACCAAGGGAAAGACGGCGCATGGATCAACACCGTGTACATCGCCCGACCAAAAGAAAAGCTAGTCGACATCAGTATGAAAATTTTCGGAACCGATAAAACAAAAGAACTTAAAAAAATAGCCGAGAACAAATATCTGAAATCACGCGCGGCAAAAGCCGGCGACAAAATTTACTATACCTCCCCGAATCGCCCGGATGATGCCACAAAAACCATGCTCTATTATGAAGATATGGGTATGGTTCCGGAAATTTACGTTGCTAAAAAAGGTGAAAGTCTGAAAAAAGTTTCGAAAGAGCTTTTAGGATATGATAATGCTTGGAGAGAGGTCTGGGCATCGAACGGGGTTGAATCTAAAACCTCATTAAAAGACGGAGAAACTCTTCGTTACTGGAAATCCGCTGATGCAGCGATGGCAGCAGCTCCAGGATCTGGTACTGCTACACTAGTCGATTCAACGCAGGCGCCGCCGCCCACAGCACAGATCGAACCGCCGGCGGCCCTTCCGCCGCCCCCGACCGATGCAAATGCAAATTTGCCACCGCCTCCGGATCCGAATGCAGTCGCTGCTGCCGGTACAGATGCAAATGCCGGATTACCGCCTCCGCCACCGGCCGACTTAGCACCACCGCCGCCACCACCACCGCCGGACGCAAGCGCATTAGCTGGTGAAGCTGGTGAACCAAAAAAGAAAATCAATCTGGATGAGGCCGCCGCGGCTGAAGAAGGAGCCACCGGCGAACTCGATAGCGATACGATGATGTCGATGGGAGCTCTCGGAGTATTGGTCGCAATGATGGCCTTTGTAATTATCCGCAAGAAAAAACAAAAAGCTCAGATGATGGGCGAGATGAACGCTTAGGAAAAATCGAAAAAGAGCCGGAAAGCCGGCTCTTGCTTCAGGAAACTTTTTTAAGAATACCGTCTAAAATGCCACGTTGGCCGATTCTTTTCGATTCAACATAGTATATTAGATCGTCGACTATCTGAACGTCGCGATTATTGATCGGCAAAAACTTAATTCCGGCACCAAGCGAATTTTTCCACACGATTTGAGCATTGATTTTGCGTTCACGCGAACCAACAATAAAAGAAAGGTTTATTTTTTCTTCGACGCTGAGGCTGTGATTTTCAATTTCGAGAAAAGCCCCGCTTAAGCTGATGTTTTTTAAAATCCCTAAGAGGTCATTTCGAGCGTAGCTTCGTCTGAAGCTGACCTCTAAAATGAGTGGCGTTCGAGGCGCCGGCTGTTCTTTTAAATTCATATTTGTACCCCTGGTAAAACCCTTAAATCTCAATAGACTTATCGGCTAACTAATTGAAAAATTTAAGGAATTTTCAAAATGAGACACTTTTCGCAGAATAAATTGACTTTAGTCGGTACGAAAGTCATATTAAATGGATCTACCAAGCTATTTAGTTAAATCAAAAACACGTTTTTAATAAATACCAAACAATCAAGGATATACCCCCTTTAAACCCACAAAATCAGACTGTTCTAAAAAGGAGCCCCACTTGGCTAAAAAAGAAGTTGTTGTCGAACCCAAATCCCGAAGAAAAAAATCTACACATTCAGATCAATCCGACGGACCAGGAGACAGCAGCATAAAAATGGAAGCTCCGGCGCACGCAAGCCCCGCAGCACCCCCAGCGATGGTTGCAAAACAGGGGTCATCGCCACCCGCACCACAAGCGAACTCTGCACCTCAAGCCCCGACGCCACAGCAGCAACAACCAAATCCGGCAGCGATGCCTCCTCAGCAAAGCCAACGCGAAAACAGTGAACCACCAAGACGCGAATTTAGAAAATTCGGCGGCGGTGGTGGCGGCGGCGGACATCGTCACAGCAATAACAGCAGCAATCAAAATCGTTACGGCGGTGGTGGCAGCGGTGGAGGCGGCGGCCAAAATCCACGTCGTGACTTTGCAAGAGAAAGATTTGATCGTCGGGATGAAAATGAACAACCTCCTCAGAATATTTCAGCAACAAACGATGCTGAAATCGACTTAGCCGACATCAATTTAAATGAAGAAGAGAAGAGCTGGCTCAATTCAAAAGACCTGAAATCAAAAAACATTCAGGTGTTAACCGACCTTGCAACAAAACTGAAAATTGAAAACGCAGCCGGAATGCGACGCCAGGATATGGTTTTTGAAATCCTCAAGCGCGCAGCCAAACTCGGAGACATCTTCGGTGCCGGCGTTCTGGAAATTCTGCCGGACGGCTATGGCTTTTTACGATCGCCTGACTACAATTATTTACCAGGTCCGGACGATATTTATGTTTCTCCTTCTCAGATGCGAAAGTTCGGCTTAAGAACCGGTGACTTTGTTACCGGTACAGTTCGACCACCGAAAGAGGGCGAAAGATATTTTGCGCTAATCAAAGTTGATTCACTAAATTACGAATCTCCTGAAGGCAGCAAGGACAAAATCCTGTTCGATAACTTAACTCCGCTTTACCCGAACAAAATGTTACGCCTTGAGCATTTGCCGAATGAAATGACCACCCGAATTGTTGATTTAATGTCGCCACTCGGGAAAGGGCAGCGCGCCCTGATTGTTGCGCCACCGAGAACCGGCAAAACCGTGCTGATGCAGAATATTGCAAATGCCATCACGTCGAATCATCCTGAAGTTAAATTAATCGTTCTGCTGATTGATGAGCGGCCGGAAGAAGTAACGGACATGCAGCGAACCGTAAAGGGCGAAGTTGTCAGCTCGACGTTCGATGAGCCTCCAACTCGTCACGTACAGGTTGCAGAAATGGTTCTGGAAAAAGCAAAACGCCTAGTTGAACACAAACATGACGTTGTTATTCTGCTAGATTCGATCACGCGCCTTGCCCGCGCGTACAATACAGTCGTACCACCATCAGGAAAAATTCTTTCGGGCGGTGTGGATTCAAATGCGTTACACAAACCAAAAAGATTTTTCGGAGCAGCCCGCAATATTGAAGAAGGTGGATCACTTACGATTATCGCAACAGCGTTGATCGATACCGGTTCGCGAATGGACGAGGTTATTTTCGAGGAATTCAAAGGAACGGGTAACTCTGAAATTCACTTAGACCGCAAATTAATGGAAAAACGTATTTTCCCATGCCTTGATATAAATAAATCCGGCACGCGAAAAGAAGATTTACTGATTGATAAGGTGGATCTGAACAGACTTTGGATTTTAAGAAAAGTTCTGGCGCCAATGAATGTAGTTGATGCCATGGAGTTTTTAATGGACAAAGTTGAAAAATCCAAAACGAACTCAGACTTCCTGAAAAGCATGAACGGGTAGTGAGTGAGCACTCAGCCTGAAAAATCAAAGGCAAGCAAAACCAAAAAGGCCACAATGGCAATTGCGGCAAGCGCCGCAATTGCAGTTGTCGGCTTTTTTTCGTACTGGACGCTCTCGGGAATAAAGGCCCAAGAGGGTCAGCGCGAAAGTACGCAAGAGCAGTTTGCCGGCGGCGCCCAGATTTCCGAACAACTACAGCTTGAGTGCCAGAAGTCTGTTGAAAAAATCTCAGGCCTTAACGATCCGCAGGTGATGTTCAGCGAATATAAACAAAACGTCGAAAATTGCCGCGAAGTTTATTTTAATACTGAAAAAAAATCAAAAATTAGAAGCGAAGGCACTTATCCCGACATCATTGTTGATATTGCCGGATTGGCGGCCAGAACCAACAAAGCCAAAGCTCTTGAATTTCTGACATTTGCAAAATCCATCAACCCATGGGAATTTTACATGGGCCCGATCGTTTGCAACTCGTTAGCCACTCTAGAAGCTTACTTTGAATCCTTAAGCCTCGATGAAAATAAGCTCTGTTTTAAAGTGACTTCTGATAAAGAAAAACTTTTTTCAGAAATAAAAAGCAAAAACTTCTCGGTATTGTCTAAAAGTCTAAGCAACGACCGCGTTGTTTCGGTGGGCTCGCCCGAATCCGAAGAAGGCTGTCCTGAAAAAATATCCACAATCACCAAACTGGTGCAGGAAGCCGCTAACGGCAATGTCGAAGTAAATGAAGAACAGGTCAAAAATTCAGAGAACAATGCCATTAATTTTGTATTTAAAACCAAAGACGAAGATAAAGTCATTTTAGAGTTTGCCGCGGTCAATGACTGCCTACAGTTGCATACCGTTTTACTTCCAGACCAACCGACAAATGAATGATAAAGTTTTTTTAAAACTGGCTGAAGAATTCAATACGCCTGAAAAAACTCAGAAGCTGATTCGTAGTTATAAGTACAACAACGAAGCCAACGGCGAAACCCTGAAGTCGGCTTACAACGTCCTTAAAGCCAAAAGCGTGCATTGCCTTGAAGGTGCACTTTTAGCCGCCGCCATTCTCGAACACAAAGGCTACCCACCACTGGTCATGAGCCTTGAAAGTATCGATGATCTCGATCATGTCATTTACGTCTATCAAAAAAACAAAAAATGGGGCTCTGTTGGCTGCTCACGCGACGCCGGACTTCACGGGCGTAAACCTGTTTTCCGTAGCCTCAAAGATCTCGCTATGTCGTACTATGAGCCCTATATCGATAAATCCGGCTGTATTACCGGCTACCAGGTCGTAAATCTCGACGATATTAAATCCACCAATTGGAGATTCAGCACTAAGAATGTCTGGAAGGTTGAACAGCACTTGATCGACATCCGGCACCACCGGCTTAAATTCAATAAAAAACGTTATCAGAATTTATTTAACAAATTCCAAAATGGTTTCAGAATTAAAAAGAAAAGTTTTTGGCGTTAAGCTTGTCGAGAGGCACAGAACGCCAGCCGGTATTTTCCCAACGCTAGTTGGTTTTTCCTTCATTGCAGTATAATTTTTACAAGAGATTATCTTTTCCGGCTGCAGACTTTTGAATTTTTTTCCAAAAGATTCAGAAGTACTCTCCGAAAACGTAAATTTCCTTTATAAATTAAACTCTTAGAGGGTGGCGTGTCGCGAATAAGTGAAGCTTACCAACTGATCCCCGACAGGGTTCTTATTTAACTAAAAAAGCATTAGGCATTTGAAATTAGTCAGCCCTAAAGTCCACCAGTTAATGATTTGAGAATTGAGTAAAAGATTGTAGCCCGAAATTAATTAAACATAAATAAAAACGAACACTTACACATCTGGTTTTTTTAAAACAGTTCTGCAAACACCCGACGGCCCAAAAAGGTACGGTTTAATCTTGTCTGCACTATGTTTTCGAACGCCGTACCACAAGGCAGCCTTACTGCAGTGGGAATTCCCCAAAACTTAAATCAAATTGAGAATTTTCTGCGACATTTCCGTTATTGTGCATTGGCTTGCATAAAAATAATTGATTGCAAAGATAAGTAGCGCTATTACAGCATCAAGATAAAAACAAAGGTTACTCATAACGAGTGACCAAAAAAATAACTCAAAGGAGAGTTTCATGAAATCAATCGTAATGGCTTTAATCGCAATGGCTTCAATCACAGCATCTGCAAAACTTGAGACAGGTTTAGTCTGTCAAATTAACTACGGTGACATCGATTCAGGTGTTTCTGATTGCCGCGTTATGACTTACCACGTAAATGCTCCAAGCGATCCATCAACAGTAGTTGTTCGTTGTGACAGCTTCAGCAATAAAGCTACTGAAATTGGCTTCAACGCTGAAGACGGAACTTATACTTGCCCGTACGCATCTGGTAAAGTTCCACGTTGGTTGAAAGCAATTAACCAAGCATTCATCGATGCAGGTTTCTTGCCATCTAATCCTAAAGTAGACGCGCCTAATTGCAAACACACAAACTCTTGCACCGACAAAGAGTAATTTTAAATAGGTATATTCTTTAACCGGACACAAGAAAAGGGCCTCTTAGGAGGTCCTTTTCTATTTGTCGAGTGTCGAATTTTTCGACACCACAGAATTTTTTACCACTTCGCATTTTGGCCATTTACTATTTCTTAATACAGAATTAAAAATAGCTTATGCAAACTGAACCTCTAGCGACAGACTTTAAACCCAAATTTTTAAATCCAAATTTGAAATTAGTAGATGCTGTTGTCGATCAGATAGCTATTGATCTAAATGATCTATTCTCCTCTGCTGCGCATATTAAAAATAAAACTCGAATGATTTCTGATCGAATGGAAATTGACAAAAAAACCATCATGCGACTGATGGAAAAAGGCAGTAAGCCCAATTACATGACCGTATTTAAGATCTATCGTTATTTATTAAATGAATTTGACGAGGCGAAACTGTTGGATCGCTGCCCTGAAGTTATTAAAACGTATTTAAAAAGCGCAAATGCGCAAACTTTTGAAAAAAATATTTCGTATTCCGGAAACATCAACAAAGAGTTTATTTCTAATCCTATATTTGCAGAGATTTATGTTTTGTGCTCAACGGGCCCGTTAAAAACTATAGAAGTTGAAGAGCGTTTTGGGTTGTATGGAAAAAATATTATTGAGAAAATGCTGAAAATGAATGTTTTGGCAGAGCCCAAAAAAGGCGAATATGTTTTGGGTTTGAATCAAACGAGCATTACGAATGAAACGATATTATCTGTTGGACTTCATATTGTTGAATCCTATGCCAAGCCTCAGAACGCCTATGAGCTGGATACGAACGGCATGCATTTTTATTCAGAAGGTTTAACAGAGAATGCCTATCTTGAATGGCTACGTATTGATAAAGAAGCATTTAATAAAAAAATTGAACTGGCAAATAAGCCGTCATCAAAGGGAACAAAGCGTGTTTTTACATTCGGTGCTGTCGATACGCTTGAAATCAAGGATACTGAAAAATGAAACATCTAATTTTAATTTGTACAAACCTAATATCAATTTTTGCGTTAGCTGGGTTTGGCGGCTACGGGGGCGGTTCTAGTTATGGTTCTATCGAGACAAATGAACTTTCTCAGTTGTTAAATTCAAAGACTTACAGTGTGCGCGTGCCACAAATTGCGTTTAGTAATCTGAATAACTCAACAATCTATGTGAGTGTTGATAAAATTTGCCGTACGACAAACAGTTTGGTGACGCTGCAGACGATTTCTATTCCGTCAGTAAAAGCCGCAACCGAGGGCCTGTTTGAAATACAGACTGTTATGTTGCAGCGGTCCCTACTGCTGAACGATGCTGAGGGAGTAGTTATTTCTTTGAACCAGCAAATCGAAGTGTATACAAACGTTCCAGGCAAGGCGACCTATGAAAATGCGCCTATCTATTTAGGAACAAAAATTTATACAATTCCAAACTGCCACCCTAAAGCTAGCGAGGAGTACGGAACGCCCGCTCATCACTGATGGCGTTTTGCCCGCCACCCGAACTTGAAAGCGCCTGCACACTATAAAGCGTATTCGGCGAAAGCCCCGTTATCGTCAAACTGTGGCTCGTCACCATCGTCGTATCAAGCGCCGTCAAAGTTGAAACTCCGGTGGCAATATTTTTTGAATTACCCTGACTCGTTCCCGGAATATTCGTTACCCAGCTTAAAGTTACCCGGTCGCGCGCCACACCCGAAATCGAAAAACCGGTAATAGCCAAAGGCTCTTCAGCCGACACACAAGGATTATCCGTTTGCTCCGGAAAATTATAATTTTCATTTTCAAGAACTTTCCAGCCTTTCGCCAACATCTCATAATAAGCATCTTTCGGTAAAGCTGGCGCACTATCAGAATACTCATACAAACTGTGCACCGAACGTTGACAAAAAACATCCTTCGTCGGATCTTTGCCATCAGTCGGCCATGGGCGCCACATGGCAACTAACGAAATATGATCGCTGGATTCCTGATAATACTGCAACGTCATTGGTAACTTTGAATTACGATCCAGATAAACTGGTTCAGCCGCACATGCAAACTTCAAAGAATGCATACCTTCGGTATTAATAATTGTCTGCTCAACACCACTGTCATCCGTAATTTTAATTTTAGCGCCCACATCGGCAAGCAGCGCCATTTGATAATAACCGGGCTCTTCATTAATCGCCAATTGCAGCTGCGATTTAACCTGAATTCCGAAGTACTGATAAATCGTATCGTTATTAATACTCTTCACTAATTCACCGGACTGAGTATAAAACCCAAGATCAAAAGGCCGTGGCGGCGTATATAACCTATCAAGATAAATCGTCACCGGCGCCACTACGGCATGATTTGCGTAATCTTCAACGTTAGAATACCGAGGCTGATCATTAGTTAAATAAACAAGATTTCCAACCAAGCCGCGATCACGCGCCTGCTGCGAATTAGTTTTAAACGGGTCGCAAACCGTTCGCGAAGCATCGAAAGTACCCGAAGGATTCGGCGCACCCACCACTGTAGAGCCGCTTTCAGATCCCGTAAGATCATCAATACAACCGGTTAAAGCAAAAGATATCAAAATAATATTTAATAAGAGAACAACCCGCAACATACCCATGCTTTAATGCTATCAAAAAGTTCGACAGGGCGGGAGCGCTTCCGGAAAATTCTCAAGGTAAGTCGCTTTAATGTGTCTAAATGAGAAATATTTATTTTTAGAGGAGAAAAATTGTTAAAGAGAGGTTAAGAAAAATACAAATTTATGTTTTTAAAATTTCCGAATTCTCCAATATCATTCCCGCAGATAATTTTTTCTCCGCCAGCAAAAACATCGTCTTTGCCACTTTCTCAGCAGTAACAGGATGATACTTTTTAAGCCCACCAAGTAAGAGCACTGAATAAACCGGCGAGAGCAAAATAAAAACGCGCTCACTAAAGCGAAAATCCTTACGGTCTCCCAAAAGCAAACTCGGTCTTAAAATACGCAAGTCCCCTGAGTACGCACTGCGAACATTCTCTTCCATCTCACCCTTTGTGCGGCTGTAAAAAATGTTAGAATTTTTATCAGCCCCCAAGCCCGAAACCAGAATTAGCTGTTCTGCTCGGCAAGAACTCGCAAGTTTAGCAAAATTAACAAAGTAATCGTGATCTACTCTACGGAATGCTTCTTTCGAACCCGCTTGTTTAATCGTGGTACCCAAACAACAGAAAAACACCGATTGCGAAGTTCCGACAAACGACGAAATCTGCATTTCGAGCTCATTCCAGTTCTGAAAATCAAACTCGAGCAGGCGTATTTTAGGGCTTGAAAACACTTGCTGGTCAGCCGAGTTTTTGTTGCGGCAAACGGCGATGACCTGGCTGAACGAGCCTTCTTGGACTAGTTTTTTTACAAGAAGGGAACCGGTGAGACCGGTGGAACCTATTATTACAGCTGTCTTCATATGCCACCTAAGTATTTGATATTGTTGAGTATAGCTATGACTTAAGCAAATTTTTGTAGAAAATTCTGTTTTGGTATTTTCGAATATTTTGCTTGAGCCCTGACCCAGGCATATGCTATCACCTAAGTCTTCGAAATCAATACGTAAAGGACAAATTTATGAAAGACGGCTTACACCCTAAAATTAGAACAGTTGTATTTAAAGATATTTCTTGTGACTTCTCATTTTTGGGTACGACGACAATCGACTCTAAAGAAAAAGTAACTTGGACAGACGGTAAAGAATATCCATTGGTTAAGGTGGAAATTTCTTCGGCTTCTCACCCGTTCTACACGGGTAAACAGCGAGTAATGGATACTGAAGGTCGTATCGATCGATTTAAGAAGAAATACGCAAAAACCGCTCCCGTTACAAAGTAGCTATTAAATTACGCGCTCTCGCAAGGGGGCATTCAATAAAAGCGGCACTATCATGGCCGCTTTTGTTTTTTTGTAATACAGTAACTTTGTAGATGTTGGGGAGTTTTCAGACATGTTTTCAAAACTAGATCAAGTTGAATCAAGATACGAAGAAGTGAATCTGTCACTTCAACGGCCTGATGTGGCCAATGATCAAAAGCAGTACCGCGGATTAATGAAAGAACTTTCAGATCTTGAAAAGATCGTGGTTCTTTACCGTGAGTACAAAATTAAATCCAAAGGCTTAAAAGAAAATAAAGAGATGTTAACGCTCGAATCTGATCCTGAAATGAAGGAAATGATTCGCGAAGATTTAAAGCAGTTAGAAGCCGCTGTTCCGAGGCTTGAAGTTGAATTGAAGTTAGCACTGATTCCAAAAGATCCGAATGACGATAAAAATATTTTGTTAGAGATTCGCGCGGGCGCCGGCGGTGACGAAGCCTCGTTGTTTGCGGATGAGTTATTTCGCGGATATGCGTACTACGCAGGAGTGCAGGGCTGGAAGGCCGAATTGATTTCGTATTCTCAGGGGAACGTGGGCGGGGCAAAAGAGATTATCGCGATGATCTCGGGCGAGGCTGTTTATTCAAAAATGAAATTCGAATCGGGCGTGCATCGTGTACAGCGGGTACCAAAAACCGAATCCGCGGGCCGCATTCATACCTCAACTGTTACAGTGGCCATTATTCCAGAAGCAGAAATTAATGAAGTTAAAATCGATATGAAAGATATTACAATTGACGTTATGCGTGCCAGCGGCGCGGGCGGACAGTCGGTCAACCGAACAGAATCGGCAGTACGCTTACATCATAACCCGACCGGAATTCTGGTGCATTGCCAAGAGGGTAAATCTCAACACGCCAATAAAGAGCGGGCATTTCAGATTTTAGCAATGAAACTGCAACGCTTAGAAGATGAAAAAGTTCTGAAGCTCGCTTCGGACGCAAGGTTAGATCAGATCGGCACGGGCGATAGGTCAGAGCGTATCCGTACCTATAATTTTCCGCAGACTCGAATTACTGATCACCGGATTGGCTTAACGATTCACCAGTTAGATCAGGTGATGAGCGGCGAATTTGAATACTTGATCGATCCGTTAATTGCACATTTTCAGGCTGAAGCCCTTAAGAAACAAGCTACAACTTACTAATGAAACTTAAAGACGTTTTTGAAAAATCCGTTCAGTTCTTAAAAGATAAAAAATTTGAAAATCCGCGCCGTGATGTTGAGCTGTTGATTGCACACGCGCTTAAACTTGAACGCGTACAGGTTTATTTAAAGTATGAACAGCCGTTAACTGAAGCCGAAGTGCAAAGCTGCCGCGATGCTATTCGCAGACGTGGCCTTGGTGAACCTGTGGCTTACATTATTCAGGAAAAAGGTTTTTTCGGCGAGATATATGCAGTTGGCGAAGGTGTTTTGATTCCGCGGCCCGAAACCGAAATGATTGTTGAAAAAGCGCTTGAATTCATTTCTGCAATAAATTCACCGAAAATTTTGGACCTCGGCGCCGGCACCGGTTGCCTTGGGTTCTCAATATTAAGAAATCACGAAACCGCAACCTTAGTGAGCGTTGAAAAATCAGAACCTGCGTTTAAATATCTATCAGAAAATCAAAACACCTTAATACTACAAAATCGAAGTCAGCTAATTCTTGCGGATGTGCTTGAAGTAAATCTTGCAGATCAAAAATTCGACGTGATCGTTGCGAATCCGCCTTACATTTCTGAAGGTGACCCGCAGACTGAAGCCAACGTTAAGAAATTTGAACCGCATCTGGCGCTGTTTGCCGGAAACGAAGGTTATCAGGCGCTTTACGGGTGGTCGCAAAAAGCAAAGAACCACTTGAACAAACCGGGCCTGATGCTTTTTGAAATGGGGCACGCGCAAGGGCCACAGTTTAAGCAGCATGTTGAAAATTTTGGAATGTTTTCAAGCGTCAATATTTTAAAGGACCTGTCTGGACTTGATCGCATTTTAAAATGCCGTCAATAATAGAAGGGCAAAGGAACTAAAATAATGGATAAAATTTTGATTAGAGGCGGCTCGGTACTGAACGGTCAGGCGCAAGTCAGCGGCGCAAAAAATGCGGCATTGCCAATCTTGTTTTCAACCCTTCTTGCAGAGGGAGAACATTCTTTTGATAACGTTCCGGTGCTTAAGGATATTGAATCAACTGCAGAATTGCTGAAAAGCCTTGGTTGCGAAAGTCAGCGCGATGGCCACACTTTTAAAGTTCATGTAAATAAACTTAAATCTTTTGAAGCGCATTATGATCTTGTCAGAAAGATGCGTGCAAGTATTCTTTGCCTTGGCCCCATTCTGGCTAAGTACGGTGAAGCCGTTGTTTCGTTACCCGGCGGCTGCGCAATCGGCACAAGACCGATAGATCTCCACTTGGATGCGATGCGAACCCTGGGCGCAGAAATAGAGCTGAAAGACGGTTACGTCCTTGCGAAAGCAAAAAAATTAAAAGGCGCAACCGTATTTTTTGAAAAAACCACGGTGGGCGGAACTGAAAACCTGCTGATGGCGGCAACGCTGGCAGAAGGCACCACCACAATAGAAAACGCCGCAAAAGAGCCTGAGATCGTTGATTTGGCCAATTACCTAATTAAAATGGGCGCAAAAATTTCAGGGCACGGCACCAGTGTAATTAAAATTACCGGCGTTGAGAAACTAACTCCGGCAAGACACACCATTATGCCCGATCGAATCGAGGCTGGAACATTGCTGATCGCCGGCGCGATAACGTCGGGCGAAGTTGAAGTAACCCATTGTCAGCCGCGCGATCTTGAAGCGCTGATTATAAAATTGCGTGAAGCCGGCTTCAAAATCGAAACCGGAGCCTCAACAATAAAAGTGTTTTCAAAAGAAAATTGGGAAGCCGTCGATATCACGACAGCACCTCACCCACTGTTTCCAACAGATTTGCAGGCGCAGTTTATGGCGTTGATGGTGGCGGCAAGAGGAACAAGCGTTATTACAGAAACTGTTTTCGAAAATCGATTTATGCATGTGAATGAACTGATGCGCCTGGGTGCGGATATAACGCCGAAATCACAGGTGGCCGTGGTTCGCGGCAGGCCCGATCGTAATAATGGACTGACAGCAGCCCCGGTTATGGCAACAGACTTACGTGCAAGTGCTTCGCTGGTATTGGCGGGCTTGATTGCAAAAGGCGAAACGGCAGTAAATCGGATCTATCATCTGGATCGTGGGTATGAAAATCTGGAATTAAAACTAGCGAATTTGGGTGCTCAGGTTAAGCGGGCCCCTTAAAAAACTTAAGCCTCAACCAAGGAGGGGCCGAGGTTGAGGCTCTAAAACAGCTGTTATTGCTAACAA
>JANPPN010000237.1:0-2109 GCA_031428535.1 Bdellovibrio sp.
ACTCATCAGCAGCTTTTTCGACCTTTCTGAAGAAATTAAGACCCGAAAAAATCAAAGCCGTATAAACTTCAACTAAATCCGCTCCCATGGATAGTCTTTCAAAAACATCCTCTTCTGTCATCACTCCGCCGACAGAAATAACAAGTTTTTTTGATTTTTCTGCCCCGAGATGTTTAATTGCAGTATTAAGTGACAATTTAGACAGTGCGGCTACTGGTTTACCTGATAAGCCACCTTCTTTCGAAAATATTTTCGAGGTGTTGCGCGACAACGTGGTGTTTGTCAGAGCGAAGCCATCAACATTATTTTGTATAGAGACGTCAATTACTCTTCGGAGGTCGTCGGCTTCCATGTCTGGGCTGAGTTTGAGAAGCAAGGGCTTTTTGCAATTTAACTCTTCCATCTGCTTCAAAACCGGCTTCAGAAAGGCCTCAAGCGATTGCTTGCTCGCCAAATCACGAAGCCCCTCTGTGTTCGGGCTGCTGATGTTTACGATAAATGCATCAGCATGTTCGTGAAATTTCGATACTAAGTGGCAATAATCAACATAAGCTTTCGGGTTTTCTGTCGTGCGGTTTTTTCCGACATTTACAAAGATCGGAACTGACGAAGCCGTTTTAGCTGAAATCAAATTTGTTAAAACTTTATTGGCGCCGGCGGACGGAAATCCCATTTTATTCCAGAGAGCTTCATCTTTTATACTGCGGTCGAAAATCTTTCCCTGATTCGGGAACTGCGGTACCGGTGTAACCGTACCGATTTCAATGAATCCGCATCCGATTTTTTGCCACGCCTTTAAACTAATCGCATCTTTGTCTACGCCACCGGCGAGGCCGAGGCGATTTTTAAAATGTATATTTCCCCACGAAAAAGAACCCCATTCCGGGGTTTTTTTGTTCTGTGAAAGCGAGTAAAGCCGAACGGCCAGTGGGCTTAGATCGTGGGCTATTTTTGGAGGTAGCCACAACCAGGGTTTCAGCATTAGCGAGGATACAGACCACGTAACAACATGGCTTTCTCGAGTCGGCTGATTGAAGCCGCCATAGCCGCAGTTCGCATATCGAGATCTTTTTCGATCTTGAATTTATGAACGTTGTCGAACGCCTTAAGTATGATTCCTTTTAATTTGGCATCAACATCGGCCTCATCCCAGAAGAAAGACATTATGTCCTGCACCCATTCAAAATAAGAAACGATAACGCCGCCGCCATTTGCAATAACATCCGGTGCGATAAAGATATTTCGTTTCTCGAGAATTTTTGAAGCAACGCTGGTTACCGGTCCGTTCGCACCTTCGACGATCATTTTAGCTTTAATTTTTTCGGCGTTGTGAACATCAATCTGACCTTCGAGAGCGCAAGGCAAGAGGGCTTCGCATTCAAGCTCAAGAAGTTGTTCATTCGAAACGACCTGTGTTCCCGGAAAGTTTTTTACGCCGCCGGTTTGTTTGACATACTCCATCAGTTTGGGAATATTCAGGCCATCTCCATTAAAAATGCCGCCCGTTACGTCACTGACGGCCACCACTCTGGCGCCACGTTCAAATGCAAACTTAGCTGCAAAAGATCCGACGTTTCCGAAGCCCTGAATAACAATTCGCGATCCTGACATTTTCATCTGATTAACTTCCATCGCGCGTTCACAAACGTAAATCACACCAAGGCCTGTTGCGTGATTGCGCCCAAGAGAGCCGCCGATTTCAACCGGTTTTCCAGTCACGACACCGGGTTGAGCATAGCCGCCCTGTTCTTGCGAATAAGTATCCATGAACCACGCCATAGTCTGAGGATCAGTTCCGACGTCAGGTGCTGGAATGTCTTTTGTCGGTCCGACAAAAGCGGCAATTTCCGAAGTGTACCTTCGGGTCAGTCCCTGTTTTTCATATCTTGAAAGTTTAGTGGGATCTACGCACACTCCGCCTTTAGCTCCGCCGAGAGGCAAACCTAAAACTGAATTTTTGAAAGTCATTAACGCTGCAAGACCCACAACTTCGGCCAGATCAACATTATGGTGATAACGGATTCCACCTTTGTATGGTCCCAGCGTTGAATTGTATTGAACGCGATATCCGGTAAAAACTTTTACGGATTGGTCATCCATCCGAACGGG
>JANPPN010000238.1:0-7003 GCA_031428535.1 Bdellovibrio sp.
GCTTCTTTAGCTTCGCCTTCCATTGCGGCGCCGTCCGATAACACACAGAATGTTGTGCGGTCGTTGTGGCCTGCTAATTTATCCGCAAGGGCCAGGCCTTGTGATTGCGGAAACGCTGAACCTAATGGTCCGTTGCTTAGATAAACTCCTTCTTCGAAGCAGTGTACTTCACCGTGACCGGTTAGTCCGCTTTCAATTGAACGGAATTTTTTCAATGAATTCAGATCAAGCCCCGCCATGCCGTAATTGGCCTTTAAAGCGTAGAGTCCGTTTTCGCAGTGTCCGGCATCGTTAATGATGTGAGCGATATCAAACCAATTTTTCTTTTGCAGTTCAGCTTTTTTAAAAATGATCGCATGCAGACCCGACATCAATTCCGCCAGCGCGGCGGGCCCGCCGTAGTGCGAAGCCGCTCCTCCGAGAACGGCAAACATGTCCATCAGTGCAACCAAAGCCCTGGTGGCCTTGGGATCGGCTGCAGGAATCTCGCTGCCGTTCTGCAATTTAATCTGGCTTGCAAACTGGGGCTTTTTATTTTCATGTCCGCATAACTTAACTTTGATCTGAAGTGGCTTAATTTTTGTCATCCCTATTTTTTATGTTATTCGGTTAAGCTGTTCAATTAAAAAGGCCGATCTCACCCCGCATTCAGATCTAAATACTGCTTGCTGACCGGTAAATACAGAGACAAACTTGTTTTTAATGCAAAATAATTTATCACTTCAACAAATTCGTCTGCTCCCGAAAATTGATCTGCACCGTCATTTGGACTGCTCGATGCGCTGGAGTACACTTCTGGAAGTTGCCACAACTTTAAAACTCGATTTTCCGAAAAATCCCGAACTACAAAGCCGGCATTTTCTCGTAACCGAACCGATGGTTAATCTTGAAGCTGTTCTGAATAAATTTTTAATCGCGCAGAAAGTTCTGACCAGTGAGGAAATTTTAGAACGTCTGGCTTTTGAAGCCTGTGAAGACGCTTTCAACGATGGCGTCCGCATCGTCGAGTTCAGATATGCCCCAACATTTATTTCCGACGGTCATCCTCAGTTAACTTTCGAAAAAATTCATCAGGCGTTTCTGAAAGGCCTCACGCGCGCTGAAGCGCAAATGCCGATCGCCACTGGCCTGATCTGTATTCTTCAGCGAATATTACCCTTACCCAAAGTTGAGCGGGTGACGCAATTCGCGATTGAAAACAAAAAAACTTTTCTGGCTCTCGATCTGGCCGACAACGAAGAAGGTTTTGAACCCAAACAGTTTGCAAAATATTTTGAAGCTGGCCGAAAAGCCGGATTGCGCACAACTATCCATTCAGGGGAAGCACCAAACCCGCGTGCCGGCGAGTGGATCAAAGACTCAATCGAAATACTCGGCGCTGAACGTATTGGCCATGGCATCCAAGCCATCAATAGCCCTGACATTATTCAGTTGCTCATCGCAAAAAATATTCCGCTGGAAGTCTGCCCTTATAGCAATTATCTTACTCAGGCCTTTACGACTTATGAAAATCACCCGTTAAAGAAACTTTTTGAACTTAATGTACCAGTTACCCTTGCATCGGACGATCCCGGAATGTTTGCTTCAACTTTGTCTGATGATTACTATCTTGCGGCCCGCTATCAGGGGTTCGGAACCGAAAACTTTGCAAAGTGTAATACGACTGCCTACCGGTCCTCTTTTATTTCAGAAGAGAAAAAGGCGGCTGCATGGACAATTTAAACGAGTACTTCCCACAGATTAAACCTTTTCGTACCGAATTTCTCAAGGTTTCCGACATTCATACAATTCATATTGAACAATGCGGGAACCCCAATGGACGCCCGATTTTATTTTTGCACGGCGGACCTGGAGGCGGAATCGGCCCCGATCATCGACGCTTTTTCGACCCTGACCATTACCGTGTAATCCTGTTTGATCAGCGCGGTTCAGGTAAATCCACACCCGCAGCGGAACTCGCTGAAAACACAACTTGGGAACTTGTGCGGGATATTGAAAAAATCCGTGCACACCTCAATATCAAAGACTGGATCGTCTTCGGTGGCAGTTGGGGTTCTACACTTGCGCTGGCTTACGCTGAAACACATCCTGAATATGTAAAGGCCCTGATTTTACGCGGCATATTTTTATGCCGGCCTTCTGAAATAAAATGGTTTTATCAATTCGGGGCTTCAGAAATTTTTCCTGATGTGTGGGAGTCTTATTTTGATCACATTCCGGCTTCAGAACGCCATGATTTTGTGGCCGCTTATTATAAAGAACTCACGCACTCAGATCCGGCTGTCAGGCTGAGGGCTGCAAAAGTCTGGAGTAAGTGGGAAGCGGCAACCTCAAGGTTATTTGTTGATCTGAAGGCCATTGAAGAATTCGACGACCCCACGTTTGCATTGCAATTTGCGCGGATCGAATGTCACTATTTTATGAATAATGCTTTTTTTGAAACAGATAATTACCTTATTGAAAATATTTCAAAAATCAAAAATATTCCGACTACAGTTGTTCAGGGGCGCTACGACGTCGTCTGCCCTGTGCGAAGCGCATGGGACTTGCATCGCGCGTTTCCAGAGGCCGAACTGCATATTGTCTCTGATTCCGGCCATGCTGCCGGTGAACCCGGCATTCGCTCAAAGCTCATCGAAACCACAAATAAATATAAAAAATACTAAGCTCATTTGCCCTCATAAGCTTTCCTTATGGGGTGCATATTTTTGTTTGTTTTGATAAACGAACTGAAAAAGGATTAATTGCCTCTCAGGCAGGGGATGCCGATTTCGGGGGAAATCATGAATACAAAAATCAAATCAACACTACTGGCAACTTCACTTTTGGTTTTAGCGGCTTGTTCGCAAAAAAACGATACACCCACAGAATCTGAACTCTTAGCGCAAAACATAGTTGGGGGCGCCGTTGCTTCAGAATCTTTTCAAAAGGAAAATGGAGTCGTAGCACTTGTGATAACCGATGAGGATGGCCAGGGGCTTTGTAGCGGCACTCTCATATCTAAGCGAATTGTTCTGACTGCCGCCCACTGTCTGGATGGCTCAAAAGCTGCCATACAACCAATTGCGGTTGTGTTCACAACTGATGTTTCGAATGCCACCCGAGAAACCGTCAGATTTGGCGTCAAAGGCAAAGTGCATGAGGATTTCCTAAGTTCAGCCGGCGGACTCGGCGCTTGGAATGACATCGCCTTATTGAAACTTAGTGAAGATGCTCCTGCAGATGTAAAATTTGCAAAATTACCCTCGATTGCGTCGCTGCCGCTAAAAGTGCGTACTTCACTTATTCAGGCGGGCTTCGGTAGAACCGAAGATTCCCGCACATCAACCACGGCTACTTCAGGTGTACTGAAACATGTTGCGGGAATTGAAGTCTTAAAATTGGTCGGCGGTGGCAAAGAGATGCACCTGAGAGAAAATGAAAAGGGTTCGTGCAAAGGTGATTCAGGCGGCCCGGCATTTGTCAAAATCAATGGTACACTCACTCAGGTTGGAATTAACAGCCGCGGAACCGACCCTGCCAGTTGTATTGGTGCAGGGATATTTACGACCGTGTCTGCGCACTTGGCCTGGATCCAATCAAATTCTGAAATTTTGCTTGCGGAAGAAACGACTCCACCACCTACTGAGTAATTTTTTTGATAATATTTGCTATCGCTATCGGTTGATCAAGCCAGATGCGATGACCTGAAGAAATTCTTTCATAGCCTGAAAGGATTTTTTTATTTTCAAGATCAGCCGCAATCGCGCAGAATTTCGAATCGCGTTCGCCGACGACCCAGGTTATCTTTTGATTGTGCTCTCGGATAAGTTCGGAATAATCGTTTTGCCGCCCCAGCGACCATTCGCCAAGGGCCAGTTTTAATTTCTTTAAATCATATCTTGCAACATCACGCACGGGTTCGCTACCGCTGCCGGCAAATACCGGCTGTGCATTCCAAGATTTCTGTAACTCCGGCCAATTTTCATAATTAATTTTGTCGGCCCATTTTTCGTCCGATTCAATTCGCAGGTTTTTACTTTGCTGATCGGACAGGCCTGGATGAGTTGAAAGAAATATGTAATGATCAAACTGTTTTGGATTTTCGCTCAATAGCCGTAAGCCGAGCCTACCACCCAATGAATATCCCAAAAATATTTTTTTGCGATTGGCATTCGCAAATGATGAAGTACCAATCTTTGGCTGGTGCGAAAAGAGATCTTCTGCAACAAAGTCAAAACCCGGAAGTGAAATTTTAAGAGCGTCCCAGTCGGCAGCGCAGCCAAAAAATCCGTGAACGGCGTAAATTATGGCCTTTTGCAAAGCAAGTCCCATTCATCCCAGAATAGGGCGGTTTGTTTGGCATCCGGCAATACTTCTATAACATTCAGTTGAGCTTCCGGCTTTTCAAGCTGAATTAGCGCTTCAATCGTCGTTATTTGAATATAATTCCAGTTCCACATTTTAGCCCAGTGAAAAAATCGTGTTGAATGAGAGTTGACGAATTTTTCATTATTAAAAACTCGTTTAAAAATCTGGCCTCCGAAATTATTAAGCACCACGATATTCCGCTTATTCCCGTTCAATTGCGGGCTTAACCCCAGCGCTGCCAGATCATAAAGCGCGGTTAAATCGCCGACATAACAAAAAGACTTTGCCGCCATTTCAGACCAGCCCAGATAGGTTGAAATTTGCCCGTCAATTCCGTTTGCTCCGCGATTCGCGTAGACCTCTACCGACCGACAATCTGCGAACTCGTCCCAGTTTCTGATCGGAAGCGAATTTCCGAGGTAAATCGGGCTATTCGAAACAACTTCAGCAATTTGCTTTGTAAAATTTTGCTCGCTCAAAGGGTACTTGGTCAGCAATTTTTGTTTTTCGGCCTGAAGAGCTTCGTCGAGCTTTTTTATCTGTTGCAATTTTTCTGATTGGAACTCAACAACTGCAGCCTGCAAGGCCTCTAAACCTGAAGATTCAGAATTTCTTGCGAGCCCCGAAAACTCCAAATCGGAAAAATTGAAAACGGGAATTTTAGAGAACTTTTTTTCAAGATCACGCCAAAACCTCAGTGTGGGCACGCTGCCAATTCGGATGACTGAATCGCACAGATTCATCTGAAATAATTTTCGACATAATTCAGATGACCGAATCAGCAGGGGTTGGAGTTGCGAAATGTTTTTCATTTGGCTGAGTGACTCCGCGTACACAGGGGCCTTAACCCTGTGTAGAAACTCCAGAACTTGCTGTTGATAACTTTGCGGAAAATCCCCGAGAATAACAAGCGGGGCTTTACAGGCATTCTTCATTTTTACCTTTGAAAGCGGGGTTGAAACAACTTCCAGCCTCGGCAAAATTTCAGCCGGACCTGCAAGGTCGATGAGTGGCTCATCAAAAGCAACATTCAAATGCATTGGCTTTTTCAGGCTCCACTTAAAGGTCATGTTATCCGAGTGAACATCGAGGTCGTAAACGGTTTCAACATACGTAGAGAAAAGCCCCGGCTGCTGAATCGTTTGGGGCGAACCCGTGCCACGGTAAGCTTTTGGACGATCTGCCGTGACTAAAATTAGCGGAAGCCCCTGATAGTGGGCTTCGATCACGGCCGGCAGCAGTTCGGCTGCGGCTGTGCCCGACGTGGTTAAGACGGCAACAGGTTTTCGGCTAGCCCTCATCAGTCCTAGCGCAAAAAATGCGGCGCTTCGCTCTTCAAAAAACTGAAAAATTTTAAATTCTGGCATGTTCTCCAGATTAAGAACAAGGGGCGCATTTCTTGCGCCGGCACAAACAACAAGATGTTCGGTACCCGCCTGTTTTAAAACCGAATAGACCATGCGGGAAAGGTCAGTATTCGTCATTACTAAGTCCCATCATTTTTTTTACTGAATTGCGCTTGTTTTCAAGCTCGATGACTTCGTCCTCGTAGTTACTGTCACGAGTAACACCGCAGCCGGAAAAAATTTCAAGTTTAGACTCATCAAAAAACATGTTTCGGATTGCAACGACACAACTCACGTTGTCTTTTTCAACCACTGCAAAGGGCGCAGCGAATGTGCTTCGCAGGGCCTGAAGCGAAAATTCTGAAAATTCTTTAAGTTTTTCTCCGTTATGCGGGTAGATGCCCATTGCCGACGTCGGATGTAAAATATTAATAACTTCAAAAACCTGATCAAGGTCAGCGGCTTCCAGTTGAAACTCAGTCATTAAATGCAATAAATATTTAAGCTCAAGTACATCGGTGGGCCCTTGAATACTTTTCGAAACGAAACTGAGGCGACTTAATTTATCAGTTACATCATCAACGACCAACTGATGTTCATTTCTGATTTTGGCATCAGAAAGCAAATCAATTTCAGCGCCTTTGGAGCGGGCGACAGTTCCTGCAAGCGCTACGGTATGCAACTGATGGTCAATTCGTGACCACTGCGCCAGCACTTCAGGAGTGTGCCCGATATAACCTTTTCGATTTTCAAAAAAACCGTAGGACCAGCCGAAAGTATCAAGCTGAATTAAATTTCGAATACACCAAACCAGATTTTCAGCCGAAAATTGGGTAGCCCCCTGTTGTCTGATAATGGGAACTGCTTTAAACAAAGACTCTTCATTAAAATTTTTCTGACTCCAGTCGTACTGACTTCTGAAATCGGATTCATTAATTACAGCCCAATCCACTTTTGGCATTAACGACATCTGTGTCGCCAAAAAGCTTATAAAATCTTCCCTGTCAAACAAGGCTGAATTCTGTGCAGAATAAACAGCTTTTTGAGATAAACTTCCATCGTACTTTAGAAAATCCCAGAAATTAGGCTTAAAAAGAAGGGTAGGATGCTTTAAAAGCGCTTTCTGAACTGAATCATGCCTTTCAAATGGCCCGACGAAAACTTTGAAAAGATCAGGGCCGATCTGAAGAAAGGCGCCGTGAATTAAAAAGTCTTTGATGTTTAAGCCTGTCATGCTAGTTTTCCTTACCACATTCCAATACGTTAATGGAATGAAAAACTCACAAACTGGAATTTGAAAATATGGT
>JANPPN010000239.1:0-4303 GCA_031428535.1 Bdellovibrio sp.
ATTATTTCAGAGGTATCTGCGAAGATTAACTTCCAGGATATCGTTGAAGGTGTGACAATGGTTGAACAGGTCGATGCCGTTACCGGTTTCACCACTAAAGTCATTGTTGATTCTAAATCTTCTGATAATAAACCGACAATCCTGTTGGTTGATAGCCACGGTAAAGTGTTGAACTTGCCTGGTCGTGAAATTCCGGCACGCTATATGGTTCCGGTTGGCGCTCAGTTACTCGTAACTGATGGTCAGGATGTTCATGCCGGTGATGTTGTTGCAAAAATGCATCGTGAGACTTCTAAAACCAAAGATATCACGGGTGGTCTGCCACGCGTTGCTGAATTGTTCGAAGCACGTAAACCAAAAGAAGCTGCGATCATTTCTGAAATTGACGGCTATGTCACATTCGGTAAAGACGTAAAAGGTAAACAACGCGTGATCGTCACTCCTGAAGTGGGCGAACAGCGTGAATATCTGATTCCTAAAGGTAAGCACGTTGCCGTTCGAGAGGGTGAGTTTGTCAGAGCCGGAGAAGCTTTGATGGATGGTCCGACAAATCCACATGACGTCCTTGCTGTTCTGGGTTCAATAGCCCTCGCTGCATATATGGTTAATGAAGTGCAGGAAGTTTACCGCTTACAGGGTGTTGGTATTAACGATAAGCACGTTGAAGTTATTGTTAGACAAATGTTACGTAAAGTTGAAATCATCGATGGTGGCGATACTCGCTTCTTGTCTGGTGAGCAGGCTGAACGTACGACGTTTGAAAAAGAGAACGCACGCGTATTGAAAGAGGGCGGACAGATCGCCACTTCGAAAGCTCTCCTTTTAGGTATCACAAAGGTTTCTTTGAGTACCGAAAGCTGGATTTCAGCCGCTTCATTCCAGGAAACCACTAAGGTTTTAACTGAAGCTGCTATTAATTCAAAAACAGATCATTTACGCGGTCTTAAAGAAAACATTATTATGGGTCGCTTAATCCCAGCTGGAACGGGTCTAACGTCGTATAAACGTTGGAAAGTCGTTGTCACTGAAGATGAAGAAATGGAATCAGCAGCTTTGCCAATGGGTGGCTAGTTGCTAAATAAGTAAACATGAGGGTCATAATTTATTAGACCCTCACAGTTTGACAAAAAAACTTGACGATACTTGGTGTTATCGTTACTTTGTCGAACTGTTTAAGTATTCTCAGGAATATTTAATTTTGAAGAAAAAGGGGAATACGTGCCTACAATTAACCAGTTAATCAAGAAAGAGCGCAGCGTTCAAAAGAACCAGACTAAGTCGCCAGCTCTTGATAAATGTCCGCAAAAACGTGGTGTTTGCACACGCGTTTATACTACGACTCCTAAGAAGCCGAATTCAGCTTTAAGAAAAGTTGCAAAAGTTCGTTTATCGAACGGTTTTGAAGTTATTTCTTACATCCCTGGTGTTGGTCACAATCTCCAAGAGCATAGCGTTGTTATGATTCGCGGTGGACGTGTGAAAGATTTACCAGGTGTTCGTTACCACATCATCCGTGGAACCCTTGATTTACAAGGTGTTAACGGACGTTTAAGAAGCCGTTCTAAATACGGCGCTAAAAAACCTAAAAAATAATTACTGAGGATTCAATATGTCACGTCGTAAACGCACATTTAAAAGAGAAGTTATACCAGATCCAGTTTTCAAGGATATCGTTATAGCTAAATTTATCAATAAAATCATGGAGCGTGGACAGAAAAGTACAGCTCAGAAACTTTTTTACGGAGCTTTAGACGAGCTTAATGGAAAAGTTCCTGGCGAAGAATCTGTAAACGTTATGAAAAAGGCTTTGGAAAACGTTAAGCCTTCAATAGAAGTTCGTTCACGTCGAGTGGGCGGAGCAACTTACCAGGTTCCGGTAGATGTACGACCTACACGTCGTTTGACACTGGCTATGAGATGGTTAGTTGAGTATTCACGGGCCCGTGGCGAAAAGGACTTCTCTAAGCGTTTAGCCGGAGAGTTACTTGATGCTTACAACAATCGTGGTAATTCAATTAAGAAAAAAGAAGATGTGCATAAAATGGCTGAATCGAATAAGGCTTTTGCTCATTACAACTGGTAATTAAAAACATAAAATGTCAGCCACCTCTGTTAAAACTGAAGCTGATCTCAAATTTACACGAAATATCGGCATCATGGCTCACATCGATGCCGGTAAGACGACCACTACCGAACGAATTCTATTCTACACAGGAAAAAGCCACAAAATCGGGGAAGTACATGATGGCGCCGCCACTATGGACTGGATGCCGCAGGAGCAAGAGCGTGGAATTACGATTACCTCTGCCGCAACTACGGCCTTCTGGAAAAACTACAGATTTAATATCATTGATACCCCCGGGCATGTCGACTTCACTATCGAAGTTGAGAGATCTCTTCGGGTATTAGACGGCGCCATCGCCGTTTTTGATGCCGTCAATGGGGTTGAGCCACAATCGGAAACCGTATGGCGCCAGGCAAACAAATACAAAGTGCCGCGTATTTGCTTTATCAATAAAATGGATCGAGTCGGTTCTGATTTTGAAATGAGTGTCGGGACAATCCGCGAAAAACTGGATGCGCTCCCGATAAAACTGCAGATCCCAATCGGAGCTGAAGACCAATTTTTGGGAGTCGTCGATCTACTGACGAAAAAAGCTTACACCTGGAAGGGTGCGACCGATCACAATTTCGCCGAAAGCGAAGTTCCGGCCGACATGTTGGAGCTCGTAAATACTGAAAGCGCCAATACTTTAGAGAAAATCTGCGAATTAGATGATGCCCTTACCGAAAAGTTTTTGAACGGCGAAACGCCAAGTCTGGACGAGCTGAAGGCGGCGCTTCGTAAAGCCACCCTCGAGCTGAAAGCATTTCCTGTTTTCTGCGGAGCTGCATTTAAAAATAAGGGCGTTCAGCAACTGCTGGATGCTGTCATCGATTACTTACCTTCCCCTCTGGATAAGCCTATTGTCACCGGCATGAATCCAGTAAAGCCCGAGCTGACAGTTGAGTGTAAAACAAGATTCGATGAGCCTGCAGCGGCTATCGCGTTTAAACTGGCAAGCGATCCTTTTGCTGGATCATTAACTTACGTTAGGGTTTACTCCGGGGTACTTAAGCTCGGAGAACAGGTTTTTAACCCGAGAACCGAAAAAAAAGAACGGGTTCAGAAAATCGTAAAAATGCATGCAAACTCCCGCGAAGAAGTTGCTGAACTCAAAGCCGGCGACATCGGCGCAATTATCGGGTTAAAATTCACTTCTACCGGCGACACTCTTTGTGACACACACCGAATGGTTGTTTTCGAATCGATGATTTTTCCAGAACCGGTTATTTCCGTGGTTGTTGAGGCTAAGTCTTCGGCCGATCAGGAGAAAATGCTCGAAGGCCTGCAACGGTTGGAAAAAGAGGATCCTTCTTGTCGGTTAAGAACCGACGTCGAAACCGGACAAATTTTGCTGTCTGGAATGGGTGAACTTCACCTCGATATTCTGGTTGACCGTCTTTTGCGTGAATACAAGGTTCAGGCAAACGTGGGTCGACCACAGGTTGCCTATCGTGAGTCTATCGCGGCTAAAACTGCCGCCGATTACACCTTTGATAAACAGCTGGGATCCGAAGAGAAATACGCTCAAGTTAAGATTGAAATTGAGCCGATTTCGGCTTCTGAAGGCGTCAAATTTGTTTCTTTTATTCAGCCGAGTAAGGAAATTCAGCCGAATTGGATAAAAGCCTGCGAAAACGGACTTCGGGAAGCTTCTGAGGTTGGACCAATAGCCAGTTATTCGATGGTAGGCCTCAAAATAAACATAAAATCAATTATCGGAAAACCACAAATTACCGATGAAATCGCATGTAAAGCTGCGGGGTCGCTCGCTTTTAGAGAGGCGATCAAAAAAGTAGAGAGCGTTTTGCTCGAGCCGATGTTCAAACTTGAGGTAACTTGCCCTGATGAGTTTATAGGCAATGTTGTCGGAGACTTGAATTCCCGGCGTGGCAAGGTCCTAAACATGACAGCGAAGCTCGGACAGGGTCAGGTTGTGATGGCCGAAGTTCCACTGGCGCAACTTTTCGGTTACGCAACTGATGTCAGAAGTCTTTCGCAAGGTCGGGCCTTCTTTAGCATGGAATTCCTCGAATACGCTCCGGTTCCACCGAAAGTAAGAGCTGAGATTTTGCACAAACTTGGCCGGTAATCCTCTCTTTGAAATCCGAAAAATATTATTAACTACCCCCTTGACTTTGAGTCTCGATTCTAACATATTCTCCTTTCTTGTTAACGCTACGGAAACCTCCATATTCA
>JANPPN010000240.1:0-4849 GCA_031428535.1 Bdellovibrio sp.
CGGTCTCATCCGTACTCGGCCACAGAGCATATGTGGGGTGTTGTTGATTATATGAAATTGAATTATGAACCTTATAAGGGTATCAACTTTTTTCTCGCACAAGAATTTTCTCAACCAAATTTGAATTCAAATACGACCCGAACAGATGTTCATTCGCTCGGTTTGCAGTTCTTTCCCCGGCCCCATTTTGAAATTCAGGTTATGCAACAGCGTCTGTATTCACAAGGCGTGCAAACGACACCGACTGAACGACTAAATGTTGTGCTTCACTATTATCCTTAGGGTTTCGCTCCCGCATTAATCCAAAGCCGAATTGTTTCTTTCTCCTCAAAGTTTAGGGCCGGGCCATTTGTAGGCATTTCATTTTTCTGAACGACTTCGTACAATTTGCTGTCTGCTGCGTTGCCCGCACGGACTTCCTCCATCAGAGAATTATAATTTTGTAAAATGACTCCGCCTTTTCTCTGGATCGAATCATGACAAGCTAAACAGCGTGGCGCTATGATGTTTGCCATGATCGAATTGAAATTCGGCTCAAGCGGCGGCACTGGGGGAAGTGGCGGAGAAGTAACCGGAGGAAGCCCTCCGGCCGGAGCATCATTTTGCGCGCCATTTTGAATCCATTGTGTAATCATCATTTTCATTTCGGCGGTCAGTGGGTTTCCCGGTGGCATCGAGTTATCATTAATTCGTTGTAATAACAGACTGCCCGATGGGTTACCGCCCAAAACCCGTCCGCCTGAGAGAACGCTATCATAACTGGTTAAATTGTATCCTGCAGGTGCATTAGTTCCTTGATGGCAAATCGCACAACGTGGAACAAAAATGTTCGTTTGGATCCATGCAAACGTTGGTGATGCGACCGTAGAATCTGCAGGTGGTACAACTGGTGGAGGTGGAAGCGTTCCGCTGACCGGTGGTAGGCTGTTGATTCCCCCGCCGGATTTTATCGCCCCGCCACTGATCCAATCATAAATTGCCTTGGTTTCGGTATCAGACAACGGCGTGCCACCTATCGGCATTTGACCACTCGCAACTTTTAGATACAAAGGACTTGCTTCGGGATTTTTAACTACAACCATGCCACTTGTCATAAAGCTTTCATAACTTGAAAAAACAGAGTGGCAAGCCATGCACTTGGGCGCAAAGATCGAGCTTTTCAAAATTTCGAAATCTAAACTCTGGCCTTTTTGGGACGTCAGATTTATTGCCTCTGGCATTCGCGCAGGGCGCCCGCAACCAACTGCTAAACCTAAAATGATCAGCGCTAGTAACAGAGGCATAACATCTCCCTTATTAAAGTTAGAAAACCCGACATAAACAGATTATCGTCATAGATGGCATTTGAAACGTTATATATTTTGCATCCAAAATAACTTTAATTAAAGAATTTCGGGCGGTTACAAATCACGTTTTAACATGAGACAAAATTTCGAAGTCGGAAATTAAATGTGTAATCGAAATCAGCTCGTTCCATTTTGCAACGCGGGCCTACTGGTTCTGTTGATGAAAATATTTTATTTCTTTGTGGCCAGGGCAACAACTAGCTTCGAAGAACGGCAAAATAATTGTCTACACTACCGAAAAATGCAAAAAAAACGTGGGTTAAAATTAAAGCCGCCTTAGTTATAGACGCCCGGCCCGATCGTCTTATCTGAAGTTGCAGTTTTCTGGTAGCTGGTACCATAGACACATTGCGCGGCAATAAATCAATATACTCCTAAATCGAAATGAAATATAAGTTTTGATAATGAGTGAATTGCAAAAACATATCCAAACCGCTGAAGATGATCGTGATCAGAACTGGGACGAAAAATTTTTCAAGCTAATAACCGATGCCAATCTGCAGATTTTAGCCGATGACCCGCAACAGGGGCCCGATGACTGGCCCTATCTCATTTGTGAAACAACAGAAAAAGTTACAGATCCCGAGTCCAAAATCGATTCCGCTCAGAAAATTCTGCATTGGCTTTCTACCCGAGGCATCGGTCTTGTTATAAATCCAAAAAAACTTCCTTACCCTGACTATATCTTTTCTTTCGGAATGATCTGGTCGTTTCGCGAAACCGGCTACTTCATCAAGTATCAGAATTTAGCCGTCGAAAAACAATTTATCATTGAACCCGAAAAGAATATAAAGGTCGGGCCGCCTTCTTCTGAGTACCTACCCGTTTATGTCAGATCAATTATCCGTGATTTTCTGCGCGATCAGAGTGTTTTTGACGCCCGCGTTCTGATGATTTCCACCGACGGCGAAAACTACGATCTCTGTTTTTCACTCGAGTCTCTGGGTTTACCGCCCGACACGGAACACGAAGGCATCCTCGAAGCCCTGGCCTGGTTTCTGCCGCCGCACTATACGCTTGCGGTTGTAAGTGAAAAAGGGCTGGCCGGATTCGAATCACTCTAGAACTTTCGTCGAGTCGAGATCGCAAAAGCATTCTGGTGTCGACGAATAGCAATGGTGCTAAACTGTTCATTCAGCATTTCAAGTTTGAAGGTGTGCATGCTAAAGAAAGTTTTAATCGGAGTTTTCTGTTTTTTTCTTCTGACTGGTTTATCGGTCTACCTTGTGTATTTGTCTGTTTTGCAGGGGTTACCTGAAATTATAAAAATCGAAGATTATAAGCCGCTGCTTGTATCGCAGGTTTATGACCGGAATAATATTAAAATCGGCGAATTTTACCGCGAGCGCCGCGTACTGGTAACTTATAATGACCTTCCAAAAAGTGTGGTTAATGCGTTTCTGGCGGCCGAGGATGGACAATTTTTCGAGCACAACGGAATAAATCTTCAAGGTCTGCTACGAGCCGCGATCGTCAATATGCGCGCGGGCTATAAAGTACAGGGTGGTTCAACAATCACTCAACAGGTGGCCAAAACCTTATTTCTGTCGAGCGAGCGAAGTTATACACGAAAACTAAAAGACATTTTATTAGCTCTACAAATGGAAAAAAATCTGACCAAAGAAGAAATTCTTTATCTCTATCTGAATCAAATTTATTTCGGCGAGAGTGCCTATGGAATTGAAATGGCTTCTCAGACGTATTTTAAAAAGTCCGTAAAAAAATTAAGTTTGCCCGAAGCCGCGATGCTGGCCGGCCTGCCGAAAGCACCTTCAGAATTTTCGCCGGTGCGTAATCCATCACGCGCAAAGGAACGCCAGATTTACGTACTCAATCGAATGGCCGATGTAAAATATATTACAAAAGAAGAGGCCGAGGCCGCTATTCATACGCCTCTGAAAGTTTATCTTAAAGAGGATTACGAAATTTCTGCCCCTTTTTACCTTGAAACAGTCCGCCAGTTGTTGGTCAAGCAGTTGGGTGAAGAAACGGTACTGGATCTCGGAGTAACAATCTACACGGGCCTCGATATCGAAAAGCAAAAAGCTGCGAATGATGCCGTTGTCAACGGATTGAAGGAACTCGATAAACGCCAGGGCTTTCGCGGCCCGATTTTAAATCTTTCGACCGAGACCTCAATCGAAGAATATCAACTGAAACTGAAAAAGAAAATGATTTCGGAATCGAATCCCGAAAGAACAATTTTGCCGAACGGCCAATTTGCTGAAATCGAATGGATTCCGAAAAAATCTGCAAAAAAAGCTGACGCACCAAAAGAAGCGATTGCCGGAAAGCTGCCGTCATTTCTGAAAATTCATTCAACTTATGAAGCGGTGATTACCGAAGTAAATGATAGCATTGGTTACGTTGAAGTTAAGTTGCCCGAAACAAAAGGCTACATTAATTTTGAAACGATGACCTGGGCCCGCAAACCCAATCCGGAAAAAAAATCCGAACTTGATCTAATAAAAGTTCCTTCGGCTGCTTTAAAAGTGGGCGATGTTGTGCTTGTCAAAATTATTTCGGAGAACGTTGATTGGCCAAAACCACCAGAACCAAAAGTAAAACCCAAGAAGAACGCGCCGGTCGTAGAAGCTAAAGTGTATCCTGATGCTACCAATCATTTGCAGGTTGAACTTGATCAGGAGCCGCTCGTAGAAGGTGCATTGCTGTCGATTGATCAACAGACTCAGGATGTTCTTGCGATGGTTGGTGGTTATAGCTTTGCCCGAAATGAGTTTAACCGCGCGCTGCAGGCCGCGCGGCAAACAGGTTCGGCCTTTAAAGCACTGGTTTACGCTGCCGCCCTCGACAAAGGATACAATCCATCAACCTTACTGATCGATGCGCCGATAGCCTACCGGCAGGCGGCCGAAGAAGGGCAGCAGGAAGATAAAATCTGGAAACCTTCTAATCATGAAAAAGATTTCAGTGGCGAAATCACAATGCGAAATGCCTTGGTTAAATCGCTAAATATTCCTTCGGTTAAAATCGTAGAAGATATCGGCGTAAATTACGCCAATGAATTTGCACAGCGGCTCGGTGTGTTTTCAAAACTTAATCCCGATTTTACGATGGTGCTGGGCTCGAGCTCGCTAACACTTTACGAAATGACCAAGGTATTTTCGCAATTCGGAAGACTTGGGCTGCGCACACGTCCGGTCATGATTAAAAAAGTAATCGATCGCAAAGGTACAGTTTTAATTGAAAAGCTCGATTTAGACGCCCGCTTTGTGGACGAAACAAAAAAACTGGATGATTTATTTGAAATTAAACGAAAGGCTTATCTTGATGGTTTACCGGTTCCAGTAGTGCCTGGCAGTTCCGACAACACAATTGGAGATCCACAGGTAGCCGTTGCAGCTGCAGCAAATTCGCCGTTTTACTTTAAAGATCCGGAACAATTGATTAAACCTGAAATTGCTTACGTCATTACCGATATGCTAAGGGGCGTGGTTGAAGACCCCGGAGGCACTGGCGGACGTGCGGCATCACTTGGTAGA
>JANPPN010000241.1:0-17933 GCA_031428535.1 Bdellovibrio sp.
TGGAGAAACGACGAGATAGTCGATCATGAATGAAAAAAAACGGTCCATCAGATTGGCCGTGGATTTTTTTTGACTCAGAAGATTCAACTCAAATGAAGTGCTTATGTCCTGAAATACCATGCCTCGTTATCGGCACAATAAAAGATGAACCCAACCGAAAATTTAAACTTAGTAAGTTATTTACTCAATTTCGATATTAAGAACCCGACCTTGGTCGTCTCTGAGAATCATCACTTTACCGATGGCTTTTCCATCATTGTTTTTTAAAGTAACCTTTTCCGTCGCCTTGTCGGTACTGGTATCAAATGTCGAAGCATCTTTAAAGACCGATGCGTATTTTTTAATGAGATTGTCGGTTTTAAGATCCAGTGCGGTCTGATTCGTCATCAGACTGATCTTAAGCAGCTTGCCATTCACAACGCTGGCTTCATATTTTCCTTCTAAGGCTTCAAAAAGAAATTTTTCATTGAGGCTCGGTCTTGCGCCGATCAGGGTTTTACCGGTTTCTTTCGAAACACTTCTTGCAAGCTCCTGTTCCCATTTGATCTGTTCAGGCTCAAAGCGCTCGCCTAGGCTTGCCACTTCGCGATCCTGCTCTTTAACAGTGCTACGGAGTATGAATTCGTTGATCAGCACGGCGCCCGCAACAACGACAAATAACGTGATAATGGTTAATTTTTTTTGAGTCATATAAAATATTACCTCAATTTTCGTTAAAACACGATACACCACTCTGTTTAAAAACGCGACGGCCCAACCTAAGTCGAGCCGCTTCTTTTCAAAATAGAATCATAGCAGCCTAAGCTGCCATTTTGCGTCTTCGAGCCTGGGAGGGGTCGATGTGATATTGCTTAACTTTTCTATATAAGGTTGCGCGGCCAATACCTAAAGCTTTTGCGGCTTCAGTAAGATTGCCTTTGTATTGGTTAATGGCCGATTCGATGGCTTTTGCCTCGAGATCTTCCATTTTCTGAACTTTCCCGTCACTGTTCGGAGTCGGAAAGGCAACAACGTTGTTTCCTGCAGTCTCTGAAGTTGTTAATGGATTCATTCCTGTCGATAACGCCGGAACGCCGTTAACCAGTTGTGATCTGAAAAAAGGATTATCTAAACCTTCTCTCCATTGTTGGCCGGCGTAAGTATAAAAACTTACTTCCTGACCTTCACAGGATTTTTTAACTTTTTCTACAACTTCAGGGCTATCACTTACGATGTAAACAAACGATCGAGCCATATGGCCTCCTCCTAAAAATTTAATGAATCAAATGACTCACAATGAATGTATCGGTTTGATAATGAAAAAAGATAAGGGCTAGAATTGAAAATATATAAAAAATAATTTTTTTAGCTGAAAAAAAGAAATTTATCTCAAAACGAGACGTTTAAAACGAGTATAAATAATTAAACCCACTGAAGTCTCGACTTATGATAGGGGCCAGTCTGGCTGTGAGTAGGCTTTGAGATTCGCTGTCTGAACAGGCCCGCGCTATGATAACCCCGATAAAAGCGCCTGCAACCACATCACTCCCCCAGTGCCTGTCGTCAGCCCAACGAGAGGCACCGACGAAGAGCGCGAGCGGAAATGAAAGAGCGGCCGCACGCCAGCCATATGAGTAGGCTAAATTGGTGGCCGTGGCAAAAGCTACTGCCGTATGTCCCGAAGGAAAAGACTGATAACTGCTGCTGTTTCCGGGGCGCTGTCGTCCGAAAGAATATTTCATTGCAAGCACCAAAGACGTTTCCCAGATTAGCGTACGGGCATGGCTTTTCCAGTGCTCTTCCTGCGGATCATAAAGATACTGGGTACCGGCAACTAATAAGCTTGCAAGCCCGCTTCCCAATAGATCACCGACCGATGCTGCTGATGCCGACATCTGCTGATGATTTTTCCAGTCATCGCGAATGCTATCATCATAAACCTGGGTTGACAAAGTGAGAACAGCGCCCGCTGTAAGCAACGAAATCGACGTGCTATCTGAAAGTTTCCGGAGCACAGGCTCAGGAGCCATGAGTTCAGTGGCATAAGCATTTGAAAAACTCAGAAAAATAAAAAAAAAGAAGCGCATAAAAAATTATGCGCTTCTTCAGTTTAACAATGCAAACGTATTTATTAAAAAACTATCTTCGGCCGGACTTAATTTTAACCTGAAGCTTTGAAATCAGGTGAACCGCCATTTTTTCCTGAACCTTACACATTTTCAGCTCATCACGGCGATATGATCGCTGCGAAGGTGTCAGTGTTCCGGTTTCAAGTTCCATTTCGTAATCCATTTTACTTGCGCGGATGCCTTCGAGTTCTTTGGATTGCTGCTTAAATAATTTTGTTACTCCGCTGACCGGCGCAACTTCAATCCACTCTTCTTTTTGACGGTACCAGGAAACCATTCTCAAAAATCGGGCCTTGTTTTTTGCTAGTGTGAATTTCGGGAACGTCGCTTCATTCAGCTCAAGAATGTTATCCACGGCATCGAAATCAAAATCATTTTCTTCTTCAAAATTGAAGCCGCCGGCTTGCGCCAGTTTTTCCAGCTCGAGTGCGGCTTCAGCTTCTTCACGGGCTCGCAGCGACGCGCCCGACTCATTTTCATCAGCATCTTCGTCAACATCAACGTCAATCTCGCGTTCAGTTTTTTTGAACTCTTTTTCTTCAATATTCATTGGATTTACAACAGTCGTCAGATCAGTACTTGACATATTAATTACCCCCGCGATTTGTTTCGGCTTGAATCTTATACCCCAGACCGACCGATGTCGCAATATGTCAGACTGGAATATGTTAAATATAGTGTAAAATTGTTAATTTTCTTGGTTCGACCCGCTTGCAACACCCTGGGTCTATAACTAGAGTATTTATACCATAGGGAATGCATTACGGGTTAATTAATTGTCTTCTTTTTATAAATGTCGATTTTTTAGAGGTTTTTCGGAGGGGAAATGAAACTGCTAATCACGCTACTGTTTGGATTTTTTGGGGCAATTACTACTGTGCCGGCCATTACCTACTGACTATCCTTTAAGTTGAATACTAAAAATTACTTCTGGATATTTTTATTTTTGCTGACCGCGCTGAGATTACGCGTGGCCGGCCAGTTTGGCCTGACGGTCGATGAAGCGCACTACGTTCTCTACGGTAAAATTATCGACTTCAGCTATTTTGACCATCCTCCATTGATCGGTTGGGTGCAGGCCGTTTTTCAGCAGTTCAGTCTTAATCACCTTGTACAAGCGCGAATCAGCGCAATTTTAATTTCACTGCTCACGTCAGTATTGGCGCTGGATTTTTTGAAGAAGCGCGGGACGACAGAACCTCACGCTCAGATTGCCGTGCTGGCATTGAACCTTACGCCGATGTTCAATGCCATGTCGGTGGCACTACTACCCGACACTCTGCTTATGCCGCTCACCCTGTTAATCGTCAGTACCACCGAGAAAATCATGGAACGTTCAACACTCCGCAACTGGTTGCTGCTCGGGCTATGGCTGGGCCTCTCAGGGCTCAGTAAATACACGGCGGTTCTATATATTATAGCACTGATTCTGATTTTTATCCTCAAAGGGCGGATCAAAGAAATACTGAAACCACAATTGTGGCTGGGGGTTATGGTAGCCGCCCTGATCGTGAGCCCAGTGATTTACTGGAATATAAAAAACGACTGGATCAGTCTAAAATATCAGGGCGACCATGTTTTTTCTTTTGATTCGTCGATACTTCGCAATCTCGGTACTTCATCACTGATTCAATTGATCAGTTGGGGAATTGGCCCCTTTATCTTAACGGTTTCGGTTTTCTTCATAATGATTATTAATTTTAATAAATTTAAAAATCAGCAGATTATTTTGATATTTCTCTCGGTATTTTTTTGCTTTTTTATTTATATCGGACTATCCACCCCACTTCTGCCGCACTGGATGCTGATCTTTTTTGTACTGGGTCTTCCGGTCACGGTTGCTTTTCTGCTTGAACAGAACAAATTCTATAAGAGTTTAGTTGCGACTATGAGCTTATCCGCTTTTTTAAGTCTGCTGTTGCTTTTTGAACTCAGTTTTAAAATTTTTCCTGCTAAAAGTACAGCTTCACTTTATGAAGGCATTGCCGGCTGGGAAACTGTCATGGAAGAGGCCAATAAAAAACTCGAAACAATCCCCGGCCCGAAAAAAGCGCTGGCTGTAATGAATTGGACCCTCGGAAGCCGTGCCATGTATTATAACTCAAGCGCAACTCGGGTTTTTGTAATTGATTCACGTTTTGATCAGTTTGATATCTGGGCACCGGAGTCTAATCTCGGATATGAGTTGATTGTTATTGTTGAAGCAGCAAAGCGCGATGAACATCTTGCACACCTTAACTGTGCACAATTAACAGCAATCGGCGAACAGCAAACCCTGATAAAAGATGTTCCAGTTAATCATTTTCTGTATTATCATTGTGCTGAATTTTCAGGATACAAATAAACAACAAACCGGAAAAATTTAAGGGGACGAATGAAAATCGAAACCATGCGGAAGATCGACTACGGCGTAGGCATACCGCTGGCATTTTTGGTTACGTTCTTTAAGTTTCTCGTTCCGGTTCGCGGCCTATCAAATGCCGTCTCGAATGCCAATGGAAGCCTACCCACAAATCTGCTGTTTATCGAACTTTCCGAAATGGGCAGCGCCATTCTTGCCGACCCGGCCATGCAGCGGGCAAAAAACAAATATTCGGCCAATCTTTTTTTCGTAATTTTTAAAAGAAATAAACCCAGTCTGGATTTCCTGAAGTCGGTTGATGAGAAAAATGTTTTCACAATCGCCGACACCTCACTGTTCAGCATCATTCGGGATTCGATCCGGTTGTTTTTCTGGTGCGAGAAAAACCGCATCGATGCCGTGATCGATCTTGAACTTTTCTCAAGAGCCACTGCGCTTTTGGCCTTCCTGACCAGAAGCCCTATCAAAGTTGGCTTTCACAACTATCACGGTGAAGGTCTGTATCGCGGTAATTTTCTCAATCGCAACGTCAGTTACAACCCGCACATTCATATTGCGAAAAATTTTATCAGCCTCGTTGATGCGGCTTTCACGACCGAAAAGCAGACTCCGTATCTGAAAAAGGAAATCCCCGATTCGGATATTAAAATCCGAAAAATTGAAGTCAGCCAGACATCTAAAGAACGGGTTTTTAATACAATTAAAACGCTTTACCCTAAAATTCAGCCCGAGCAGAAAATTTTGCTGGTTAATCCGAATGCCAGCGAGTTTCTGCCACAGCGCAAATGGCCGATCGAAAATTACACGGAACTGGTTAAGATAGTGTTAGCGAAACACCCGGACTACCTTATTTTGATGACCGGTGCACCGTCTGAATCTGCAGAAATTCAAGGAATTGAAGACGCGGTTCTAAGCGAAAGATGTTACAATTTTGCAGGCAAAGTGGCCTTCAACGAACTCACTACGCTTTACACACTGGCTAATGTTCTGATTACCAATGACTCCGGCCCCGGACATTTCTCAAGTGTTACAAATGTTAAGTCTTTTGTTTTCTTCGGACCCGAAACACCGTTGCTTTATGGTTCACTTGGAAACTCTACTCCGATTTACGCTAATTTTGCCTGCTCGCCGTGTGTAAGCGCCTACAACCACCGTAAAACTCCATGCAACGATAACCAGTGCCTGAAAGTTTTGTCGCCGGCAATGGTTTATGAAATAATAAAAGGGAACCTTTAGTTCCCTTTTATTATTCTGTTAATTGAGAATTGACTGTTTACTTTCTTGAATTCTCAAGCTCGACTCTGGCTTTCACCTGACCAGTCGCTGCTGCACCGGCAGCGAAATCTTTCAGACTTACAAATTCGTAGCCCAGCGTTTTCAGGCCAGTAATCAAATTCTCGAGATCTGTCGGCACTGCCGGATTTGCATTTTCAGGATTCAATGTGCCGCTAAGAAGGTAAGGGTGATAAAACATCGAAGCCCAGATATCTCTTAGGACGACATTCCGTTTAGCATCAGCGAGTATGGCTGCAGCATTTCGTGTGCCGGGAGTGACGTTTCCGAGGTTTTCAGGAACAAGTTTCTGACCGTACTGATTTCCGTAAATTTCGTACGGACAGAACTGACCGAAAGAAACGCCGTTGGCTGTATCTGACGCCACAACTTTAGATAGATAATTGGCTCGGCTTTGGGTTCGGGTTGCGTCAGCAAGATCAAAGGTCAAATCCACCGGCGGAGGTGTCATCGGCTTCAATTTTGAATCCGTGTAAGTGCCACGACCCACTGTCCATGAGAAAACTTTTCCGGTCATGACGCTATCAAGAGTTGTGCCCGTATAGCCTGGACTGACCCAGAATTTCGGCGCAATACCTGCCTGTTTTAGGGAATTGAAACCGTCTTCGAGATTTGCCAGAAGTTCTGTCATACTTAGAGGAGCAGGCGGTGCCACGTATGGAGATTTATTGCCGCGCCACAGGAAAATCGAACCTTCCTGCTCATAACGCTGCATCAGATTCAAGAACAGCGGAGAGTTCTCCATTCGAACAGTTTGAGTAGGCGTCTCGTACACCGGAGTCAAAGCAATATGCGGAACCACGGTGTGCTTCTTCAAGATGCCAATTGCTTTATCAAGCAGGCCCTGATCTGACATCGGGTTGACGTCTTCAAGCCTGATCACAGCATATTTTTTTGCACTCTTCGGCTGCTGATCAAGAAAGTCAAAAAGTAGATCTGCGAAAACCATGTATCTGTCGCCCTCGTGCACATAAGAGAACGGAAGCTCCGCTACATAGTATTTGTTCCCAGACTTCAGCGCCCAAGGCAGCACTTCATTGGTAAAAGTATGCTTTGCTGTGGCCATGACGGTGGCTTTATCGCTTAACTTGCTCTGGAATTTAACCATCTCGGGAGAAGCAACAAAAGTGGTGTTGGTTGCGTCCTTCCATTGGCCGTACTTCTGGAATGTTTGGCCTTTATAGATAATGTCGCGGAAATAGCTGGGTTTACCATCTGGTGTTTTGTTTGTATTATCGAGCGCTGTGAAGCTGACATTACTGCTGTACCCGAAAGTGTTTTCAAATTCGAGCCCCAGCTGCCAGACCGAGTAACCGACCCAGATTACCCGCTTCGTCGTTGTAAGATAATCTCCGATGAAAGCCGCCGGAAGCGGATTGTTATAGAAGGATCCAATATAAAAAGTGGCATGACATCGCTCGAGGTCACCCTTTTTATAGAGCTCGATGGGGCCCGTTACCTGCTGAAATTCGGGAAAGTGTCCGAGCAGGTTCAGAAGCATCAAAGCATATCCCCGACCGGTTGTGTAATTGGGGTCGGTGCTCTTGTCATAGAAAACCTGAATACACTTTCCGTCAGTAACCACCTGCGTTTGATCGATGTCGCTAATGGGCGGCGGTTGCGGCGGCGTAATCGGCGTGAATTCCGTTTCGGCTTTGCTACAACCCATAACCGCTAAAATTGTTGAACTTACTAAAATTAATAACTGTTTTTTGAATTTTGTTTTTGTTTTCATGTTGAGCCCTAAAAGCAAGAGCTGGACCAACCCACTTTTTTTTTTGTTAAGCAAATTAAACCCGAACCAACAATAAACGTTCTAAATTATCCCTACCAGAATTCCTGAAGCACGCCGAAGCCTTCCATTTTTTCCACCAATGAAGGCCTTGAAAAGTCCGCACATGCTGAAAATCTACTCATTGTATAAACCATTTCGGATCGGGGTATTGACTCTTTGCTTTCGGCTGTTACTCTGTTTCAAATTTTTCAAACAGGGGATCATTTATGAAATCTTTATTAATTGCAGCTACATTATTACTTTCAGTTTCTGCTTTTTCTTTTCAGGACGGTACTTACACTTGCGGCAGCCGCGCTGATTTCTTTGAAGCGATTTACAAAATTACTACCCTGACTGTTGACGGTACTCATTTGCCCCATTTTGAAATCACAAAAACTTATTATAAGAACCCGGCAGATCCTGCTTCGAAAGATCGCTCTTTTAAAATCAGCGGTATTGCCACTGTTTTTAAAAGTCATGACGGCGTCGAAACTTTAGTACTCGGCAATATCATGGTCGATCTGACTGCCGGCCGCATTACCTGTAAGTAATTTTTTAATCGCTAAATTAATACGCTTTGAGATACCGATTCAATTTGAGATGGCTGTTCGTGCCTATTGAGCAAGTGTCTACCAAGGTGACACTCAATCGCCGTACAACAGCTATCGGTTGGCTTGCCCGTTGCTTTATAACGGGTTGAGGTCGCAATGCAAAAAATTATCTTAACAATCGCTTCAGTTTGCACGGTTCAGATGATCGCTGCGGCTGATGAGGTTGAAGATATCGTAAAGAAAGTTTCACAGTTAACCTCACAGTCCTGCGCCCAGGATGCATTAGTTGATAAAACCAAACTGATTCAGGTTGCATTTTTAAGGGGAAACCCCGTTGACGCTTTCAATGCGCCTCAGGCCGGCGAAGAATATCTACAGGTATCTAAAGAGGTTTTACAGTCTCAGGGTTACAAGGTTAATACGATGTCGGCCCATCATACCCGCTGGGAAAGAATCTGTAACAGTTTTAAAACCACTCCGAATTCACGCGTGGTACTTGTGGGGCACAGTTATGGCTCTTCCGGCGCGATGAAAATTGCAAACTGTCTTGCCGAAAATAACATTAAAACCGAATTGCTTATCAATGTATCGTCTTTTGATTTTCTGGCCGGTGTCGATGTCGCATTGATCCCGGAACACGTTCAGAACCATATTAATTTTTCGGTATCAGACCCCCTGATTCCGAGTTACAAGCAGCATAAAGCAATGAATCCGGCCGCAACCAATCTTGAAAATGTTGAAGCTAAGGTTGTGGCGCTTTCGCCGCATATTCAGGCTGTTGGAAAAATATTGCCACTGCTCGGGCTTGTGACTGCTTCACAGATAATGGGAAATTCCGCTTCGGTTTCTATGGGCAGCGAAATTTCGAATAAACAGGTTTCTGAGAGTCTTGAATCCGTTTGGGACTGCGAGCCGCAGAGCTTAACTCAGAACGGACCTCAGGTCGACAACGATCAGGATTCAGACGAATATTAATCAGTTAAGTTCGGCCAGCGGCGCCGCCGCACAATGATCATCATCCACATCTTTTTTAAGGACTATCACGGCTGCAGGTTGCAGCATGTTTGCATTTGACATGGCGGTAATGCGCACCTCGAATTCAAAATTTGCGTGTTGCTGCCACCGATGCATATCGGGTGTTCGGCATCGCTTCTGTTTAAGCAGCGCTATCGGAACTTGAATGGCCAATTGGCGCGGCGGGATTTCTAACCGCAATCTGACTCTGACGTAGTCGATATTCTGAAAAGCGGATCCGTCGTTTGTTTCTAGATCAAATATAACCGGCAGTTCAGAAACCCGGTCAAGCACGATTGTAACCGAAGTTTCTTTAGCGTGTTCGCGGTTTTTAACAACCGTGTTTTCGAAACGTGCCTGAACCATTTCACAAGGTGCGGGCTGAACCGGTGGCGCCGGAACAATAGGCGCAATCGGTGCAGGTATCACGACCGGAGCATCCGGAGCCGGCGCAACCATTTCGCAGGGTAAAGTAATGCGGGCCGAGCCGTTGATTACCTTTGCATTTTGCAGCCGGTTGGCGCTGATAACTGCATTAAAGCTGGTGTCGCAGAAACGGGTTCTTCGTCCACCGATCACCGGTAGCGGCATGCGGGTTGCGCCCGGCACAAATACCACCGTCTGTGAGGTTTCTGAATTGCGCGTTTTAAATCCGGCAAAATCCCGATAATGAAGGGCCGAACCATTTATCAGATTGATAACGGCCGTAACCGGCAGTTTCGAGGCTTCACTTAATTGTAATTCAAGGCGGGCTTCCATTCGACTGTCCATCAGCACGTCATCCTGAACAAAACTGATAACCGGCAAATTTTCGGCTGGTAGGGTTGGTTGAACAGGCTGGGCCGGTTGAACAGGTTGAACCGGCGGTGGCACTTCACGGTTTCGTGTTGGCGGAGAATCCGGCGCTTGCTGCGCAGCCAAGGGATGCACCCGGGGGCTACCGTCATAATTTGTTTTCGCACAGGCGCTTAAAAATGCAGTTACGATCACTGCCAACAAAAAAGAACTCAGGATTTTGAATTGCATATATTTCCTATTCGACGTCAAAGACTAATGTAAATACGGATGCGCGCAGTGCAGTATAGTCGCGATCAAAAAAAATCTCTATGTCAATTTTTTTGACATGAAAAAAAGTAAAAAAATTGGAAATCATTGAAAAAAAATAAAAAAATTGCAAGTATGCCCGCTATGAAAAAATTATTACTCTTCTTCTTTTTCTCAAGCTCAAGCTCATTTGCGAATGTCATCGGAACTGAATATCAGAACTTCAATCCAAGCATTTCAGGAACCGATTTTACGACTGTACACTCCTCTGAGCCGGTCAAAGAATGTATGTGTAACCTCGGTCTGTTTTTTAACTACGCCAAGAACACCCTGACGTATTCAGATCGATACTATCAAACAAATACCGATTTGCTGGGCGTGCGCGCAAACGATTTTTTATTGGGTGCCGACCTGTTTGCCACTTTCGGCCTGAACAAAAACTGGGATATCGGAATTGCACTGCCATTTCTCGTAACCGGTAAGAACGATGACCCGTACGGCGTCAGCTATTTCGAACAGTTTGGTCTTACGGAAATCCGCCCGATGACCAAATACCGATTTTATGGCGACGATACCCACGGTCTGGCCGTAGTTGCGTCCGCCAACTTCAATTCGATACAGAACAATCCTTTTGCGGGCAATGGTGCCGGGCCCACCTTCAATATTGAACTTGCGGCAGACACCACAATTTTGGGTGATGTGAAAATCGCAGGAAATATCGGTTTAAGAAAAAGGAATCCGGGTAACCAGCTAACGGACCGTTCAACCGGCTTGTTGGTTCCCTTCGTACCGTTCTCGGATAGTATGATTTATTCATTCGCGGTGGCCCACAGATTTGCTAGCCTCGACAGCGATTTACTTGCAGAGTTAAAAGGAAGTCAGCCCGGCGGAACAGGAATTGATTCAGTTAAGACCGCTCAACAGGCAATGGAGCTCGGAATTGGCTTACGCCATCAGTGGTCTAAAGTAACGGTCGTTCATGCGGGCGCGGGCACTAAGCTCGCCGATGCGCAGTCGACTCCGGATGTTCGCGCCTACATCGGGCTGAATTACGAAATGGGCCCGGTGTTTTGTGCGGCAACTGAAAAAGCTGATGCGCTCCCGACTGCTGTGATTTCAAATCACCCGTCCGGCTCTTCCGATCAAACGAACCTCAATATGTCGGTTTCAGCAATGAATCCGCTCGACTATGCGGCCTACCGCTGGAAAATCGGCTCTACGCCAAATACCAATTGTCATGAGGCCACGGGCTACAGCGGTGAAATCCAGGGCGATCTACCGATCGTCAAAGACATTACGAATGTGCCTGATGGCGGAATTACTCTTTGTGCAATTGCAAAAAACAATGCGGGTCTTTGGCAGCCGTTTGCAGACCCAACAATTGTTAATTGGGTTAAAGGCAAAGCTCCGGTGGCTGTTGTAAAAAACCATCCGGTTGGAGAATCCGAAAAGACCGATCTCAAAATGCCCGTAACCGCAACTAACCCCGCCGAATTCGCAGCTTACCGCTGGAAAATCGGTGCAACTCCCGACACCGAATGCATGAGTGAAACTGAATACAGTAAGGAAATTCCGGGCACAATGCCAATCGTGGCCGCGATCGGTCCGATTCCTGACGGTGGAATTACTTTGTGTGCGGTTGCAAAAAATAAAGCCGGAATCTGGCAGCCGTTCACTTCACCAACCATTATCAACTGGACAAAAAAACGCGGCTATGAACTTTTCAGATTGAACGTCAGTGTTCTGTTTGATTTTGACGAAGATACGCTGCAAAAGCGTTCTTACGGTGAACTTGAAAAAATCAACACGCATCTGAAGAAAAAACCCTTTACCGCGCTGATCGTTGAAGGTCACACCGACAATATCGGAACCGACGCTTACAATATGGATCTTTCTAAACGGCGTGCAAACCGGGTAATGAATCATTTGATTAAAACTCATAATGTTGACAGGAAGAAAGTTAAAACCGACTACAAGGGCGAAAAGTTTCCGGTCGACACCAACGATACGAAAGAAGGCCGCGATAATAATCGCAGAGTCGAATTCAAAATTTACCGAAAGTAGCGAGGTAGGGCTTCTTTACGGGGGATTAGGTACGGCGTACCTTTTGGTGCTGTTAAATCAGAGGGTCCTGGTTCCGACGAGAAATTATCGATTTAACTTGGCTCACTTGTTTTTTCCCCTAAAGAATTTTGGGCTCTAGTGGCAATAAAACTCGCTAGTAACGTCTTAATAAAATCGCCCGGCAAAAATGGCAGGACACCTGCCGTTATTAGATTCTTTGATGGAATAAAAAATGAAAGTACTATAACTCCACAAAAAAAGATAATCGCACTTCCTGAAAATGCCGCGAAATAGGAGCGCAGGAAAGTTCTCGTCCATCCCAAGTCAGAAAGTAATCCAATCCAGTAAGATGCGAAAACCATTCCGGTTAAATATCCAGTCGTGGGACCAAATGAAAATCCGGATTGCCCCATAGCAAACACCGGTAGCCCTAAAGCTCCAAGTCCTAGATAAGTCAGCACAACTGCCACTCCTCTTTTTCGACCCCACATTAAACTTGCCAAGGCGACTCCAAAAGTTTGACCCGTAATAGGAACCGGCGTCAAAGGCAAAGGAATTGCAATTTGCGCTAATAAGCTTACTCCGGTAACCCCAACCAAAATTGATAAAACATTTTCTAGAACTTTATTTCCTCTGTGAATCAAATGTTGCGGAATAAAAGCTAACTCTTGTGTCATGCAGCCCTCCTGGCTACAACTTACTCAGAATGAGGCCAGTTTTAAATAGTAAAAATGAAATTTTTGTTTTCAATAGTTGAATGATTCAACTAAAATAACAACATGAAAATTAAAAAATATCTTCAGCAAAGCCCTATCTTCGCCTTGAATTCAGCTTACGAATCTATTATTCCAAAGCTTAACAAACAAATGAAGGCAGACCGGCTCAATTTACTTCAAGGCTTAGTTTTAACGGCGCTTTTTTTTGAGGAACGATCCGATATCAATCCTTCTAAACTGGCGGAAATATTTCAAACCAGTCGAGGAAATATGAGCCATATTTTATCTGCGCTTGAATACCAAGGTTACATAAAGCGCGCGGTTAATGAAAAGGATGCACGCGGATTCAGAATTGAATTAAGAGCAGAAGGAAAAAAGAAAGCTCTAACCTTAATAAAGTTTTATGATCATCTACAGGGTCTTTTTGAAAAGAACTTAGGAATTAGTAATTGTCAAAAAACTGTTGATGGAATTCACAGTATTTCGAATGTATTTATGAAATATTTTTGATTAGTAATATTTTTTCATTTTTGAGGTGAATATCATGCTTATTTGAAAATCAAATCTGCTTGCCAACGCTTCACTTTTCAAAAAAACACCTAGAAAATCCACCCCTTTAACTGGGACTCGTCCAACATATTTTTTGTAAACTCCCAGATCACTTCCGAACTCTGTTCAATATGGGAATTCTTCTGAAGTGCCTTCTCTTTTGTAATGCCATACTTAACCCAAGAGTGACCTTTAGTTTTAAAGTTGTGAAACATCGGGAGAAAACGGTCCAAACCCCGAAGAAAAACTGCCTCAGGTCCACTGCTATTTTCAAACTCATTCCATAGACTGTAAATTTCTAGTGACAACTCAGTATTGGCAATAGGGCTCAATATCTGCTTAAGAGCATCGCCTTCAGAAACTTCCTGGGGACTAGTATTCTTGTCATAATGAAATGTATCGCCCAACAAGGCTTCAGATAAATCATGAAATAGAGCCATTTTAACAGCCTTAGTGACATCAATTTTCTGGTTACTAAAACGACTAAGACAAAGGACCGCCATAGCCAAAGAAAATGAGTGCTCTGCAGTACTCTCTTCCCTCTGTCCACTCATGATCAGACATTTACGATAGGTGTTTTTAAGAGCATCAATATTTTCAATAAACTTGAGAGCCTCTTGAAGCTCTGAACTTTGCGCATTCATTTCAACTTTTTCCAAATCGTTTTCGAGTCATTTTCTGCTCTTTTCAACTTTTCAAAAGATCATTAACATAAGCGGGACACTCATACACCCAAAATATTTAGCGCAGTGAAATTTCTTGCAGCAGGTTATAGTTGCCCACGTCAATTGCCGTTTACATCCAGTAAACATGCTTAGCCAGTCTCGGCTTTTTAAGAAGAGCAGGGGAAATACCCGTGGTCCTTGCTTGCTGTGGAATATTTTGCAGCTGTGCTCGCGCAAGTTCACGACGATGTTGAATCGTAACGTAATGCTCTGGACTCAAGCCCACATATATCAATAGAAAGTCACGCTCCCGTTCTTCAACCGAAACAAGAAATGAAAAATACTCTCGATTTTCACCGTCAACCGCTGCAATCATTCGTTCTGAGTAATCTGATTTCACTGGAGTGTCTATCTGTGGCCGAATACTTGAGTGCGCAAAATTTAGTTTTGGTTGAGCTATGTGAATAATGAAATTTAGCTCTTTCAGGCCACTTCGTGAGGTCTTGAATAGCCCACGCATTTTCAATTAGACTCACATCCATTTTTTAAAAATTTCGGATCATTCAACCAGCGGAATGTTATTCATGACCCGGCACTTTTTTAAGCTAGGGGGATTAGGTACGGCGTACCTTTTTACCTTTTGGCGCACTCGAATCGACAACTTTCGGAACGCCTGCATCGAAAACACGTTTTGACGTTAATTACACTTACCACAATCGCAAAACAACCACCCAATCCACCCCGGATTGGGTTCACGCTTAGTAATTGTCACTTGATCCCCAACCTGCGGCTTTATGGGGTTGGGTAGGCAATTTGATATTTCTTCAAAACTCGATAAGTCTTAATCATGCAGCCTCAAGGTTCATATCCCAATCTGCAAATGCTAAAACAGCAGGATGAACTTTCAAAGCACGAGCCAAGGCTTTTGCTCGATCGACTCCCATCGCCACACGGTCATGTTCCAATGAAGATATTGTAGCTTGCTTGAGGCCTGACTTCTGAGCCAATTCCGCCTGTGTAAGTCCCTGGAGTTCTCTGTAAATTTTAAGAGCCTTGCCTGTAGTTAACTTTCCATATTTTTTTACTGGTACAAATTCACTCTTAAGTAATTCTTTAACTTTCTTTCCCGCCGACATTATTTCCTCCTATAATCGTGAGGTGTTACTTTTAAAACCATAATACGAACTGAACTGCCTTCAACAACATAGATCAATCTCCACTGCTCATTGAGTGAAGAAGATCTAGCCCCTCTCCACTCGCCTTTCAAAGCATGATCCCAGTAGCCGTTGATTCTCTGAATGCCCAAAGGGCCATGCTGCTCAATCAAGTTTTTCCACGCATCAAAAGAATCACGTATTGCCGAAGGTGCTTTCTTGAGTTCTTTTTCAGCTGATTTGGCAATCTGGACGATCCACATCACCTTAAGGTAATATAACTTTGAAGTAATGTCAAGACTTCTATGAAAAAGCTAGCTTCGAACGTCTAACTTATTGATATTATTGATCTGGAAAACCATAAACACAAATTGGCGCACTCGAATCGACGAACTTCGTACTGCATGTATTGAGTAACGTACGCTGTTACCAACTAAAAATAGTGGGTTACAATCAGAGAGAACTATAGGAATTTGCAAACATTCAGCTGTAGTGGCGTATCTTCCTCAATCGCTGGAACAGTTGGACGCCAAGACCCCTTGGTAAAATGTAAATAGAGTTCGAAGTCATTTTCGAAACACAAGATGATAGTTATTCCTATAAGCGCTCTGGTTTTGCAGCGAGAATGCAAGATGGCTCATTTCTTTAAGAAGACATATCTAGTAGTTCTTACAAAGATGGTAAGACGATTGGCTTAATGCTTTCTAAGGGAAATACCAATTCGACCTCGTTTTCTGTACTGCGTGTAAATGATCAGACTTTTAACGAAACATGCCGCTTTAAACAGTGATTGATCGATATTTTTTTATTAATTTCGAGGGTTTTAAACTTTAATTTGCTGTTAACTGTTTAATTGCTTTAGGAAGTTTTAATTTCTCAAATCAAAAGTAAAAATAAGGTGTGCTAATACCACTAGCTAACAATCGCCCAATCAGCCAACAAAGTGCTGGTTCTAGCGCTGCGCTTCTGCAAAGGGAACTGGCACCTAACCTTGGTCCAGACGCTTTAAGGATTCACTGATTAAGCCGATAAAGTGTTATGAATTTCGAAAACCTCGTTGGTCAAATTTTTCAAGAAAACGAACTTTACGAATTGTTATTATTCGAAATCGAAGAAAATTTCGAAGCCTACTTCTCTAGTTTTATTCATATCTATTTCGACCGAATTGAAGATAAAAAAATCCAAATGACTGAAGTCATTTGTTTTAAAAATGTCGATACGATGGATAAAAAAGCCCGATCCATGATTGAAAAAAAGGAATGGTTTGAAATCTATGAACACCATGGACATGTTGATTTAATATTTGTTCGATTTGATCGTTCAGGTAAGGTTTCAATTATCAAAAAAAATGAAACACGAACTCAGGATTCGCGTATTGGCTGGGCCGACGAGACTCCTCATAAGCCAATGACTAGGGACGAAATTCGACAAGCCTTTCAAGAATTGAGAGGCGTTTTTCAGAATCATCAAGACGTACAAAAATTAAAATCTAAAAGAACCGTTTAACATAAATTCGTCATTTAAAAACTTAGCTGGAACAGGATGAAGTAATGATTCTTCAATCAATAGCTGTGCCTTCGCAGATAATGTAACTTCGATAAGTTTACGTTTTACATTGTAGCAAAGTGGGATTGATTTTTTATGATCATGATAGTCCTGCATAAGCAGTGCGCCCGCCAGTTCCGTGAAGTAAAGTCTTACAAACTCCCTGTCCTTGTCAATTTTATAAGTCCGAATTAATAACTCTTTTAAATCCGAGAATCCGGACATGATTTCCCTCTGTTGCATGTTAAATTCCTTTAAGCTGAAGGAAACTTAGCATTGCAAAAACTCAGCTTATTTAATTTGCGATTGGTTTTTACCAAAGATATAAGGCCAAAAATCTGGGGCCGATATTTTTTGGCGCAGTTTAAACCACTTGCTTCCAAGGCAGTAAAATAAAAAAACGACTCAGCCTTTATTGGCAAAGTCGTTTTCGCTATGGATGATCTCTAGTGGCGACACCCTTTAAAGGCAGTCTAATTATCTGAATAATGAAATTTAGTTCTTTCAGGTCACTTCGTGAGCACGATTAAAAGAGAAGAACCCCACTTTTTAAAGTTAGGGGGATTAGGTACGGCGTACCTTTTGGTGCACTCGACAGGACTCGAACCTGTAACCCTTCGGTTCGAAGCCGAATATTCTATCCATTGAACTACGAGTGCACGTTATTTTTTAGACTTCCGAAGAGAGTAAATTATTCGTTCCACCAAATCAACTTGTTAGGAACAAAATTCTCGAGCTTTTTCGGGTTTCGGCCGGATGTTCCGTAACCGAAGTCGGCCGTTAGGCTCTTTTTAAGGTGCCCGATGGCTTCGAGTAGCCCTGCCTCAAACTCTTCATTTTTAAAGGCCACTTGCAGAATCTTGAGCAACTCATGATCAAGATTAAGCATATTTTCGTATTTTAACCGCGGATCATGGAACAGGACAATCTGCCGCTCCATCACCGAAATATAGAGCAATAAGGCATTTTGCGACTTCAACTCATGGAGCTGATGCTTATAAAAAATCCGTTCGGCTTTTTCCTGCACCTGCCGCGCCCGCTCTATTTTTGTTATGAAAAATCGATCGACCCAGTCGGATTTATCCAGCAATGCG
>JANPPN010000242.1:0-2588 GCA_031428535.1 Bdellovibrio sp.
ACTCCGAAAGAAGATACTTAGGGAGTTATTAGCCTAAAGGCCTGACTTTCTGAGTAGCCTCAACGATCGAAACATATTCTACAGCAAATCTTGCTAACAGTTCTTTAGCGAATTTCACGGGCTCTACCGAAAAGTCTTTTAAAGCGCAGGTCGGTACAGGAGTGCCGGTATTTGTAATATTAATTCCAAGATGAATCTGGCTCGAAACAGCTGAAACTGAAGCAATCGAAACACTCAACTTCTTCTTTTTAAAATAAAGATCATCACCGCTACGAACTAGCGAGTGGCCCATTTCAAGCAAAAGATTCTGCGCTATCGAAACAAGTAGCCGTTGCATCGCAACTGCTGTCATCAAATTCTGGCCGAAAAGTTCAACAACAAAATGAAGCATTTTGTCGGATTTAATTTTTGCATTAACTACGAAATCCTCTGCGTCGACCATGTGCTCAAGTGTTACATCGCAGGCACCTATAAAGGCCACGGTCGAATCTCCGTGCAATTGGTGATTTACGTAGGAATAGAGCGGCCCCAGTTGCGAGCCATCGTAGTTGATTTTTTTGGTAACAAATTTGGTCTTCATTTTAAAACTTTTCAAAAAGTGGTTTTAGATCGAGGCGTGCGGCCAAAAATGCCCGCTTACTGCGTTTACAGGATTCACATTCGCCGCACCATTTATCTTTGGCCAGATAACAGGGCCAGATTTTTTCAAAAGGTACGAGCAATTTTTTACCGAGATCGACGATTTCGATCTTGCTCATGGCAATTGTATAACACTGGATATCTACTTTGTTGGCGGTTGAATATCCGAAACTTTTTCGCGTCGCCCGAATATAATCAAGGCTGTTATCCGGAAAGGTGGTGGCCTCTTCGCGGTTAAAGCCCGGCACAACCGCCTGTGCGGAAAGACTTTCAGCATAACTTGCGGCAATGTTAAGAAAAACTCCGTTACGATTCGGCACCCAAACTGCTTTTGCAGTTGCGGCTGAAGCTCTTTCATTGTCAATTATCACGGAGCGGCCCACCGGCACCGCCATTTTATCATGCGTAAGAGAAGAAGTTCCCAGCTCTTTCAGCCAAGGAAGATCGACGACCACATGTTCTACTTTATTCTCAGCAGCAAGTCTTTTTGCACAGGCAATTTCTTTAACGGCGGCTTTCTGCCCATAGTTAAAAGTCAGCGCCAAAGCTACATCGGTATCGTTAAGCGCCGCAAAAAAATTAACTGTTGAATCCAGCCCTGCCGACAACAAAACGACTGACGCTTTTTTCTTGATCATAAATGTTTAAGATCTCTGATGAGAAGTTGAATGGTCTTTCGGCCGTTAAAATAATTCCACTGCAATTCACTTAGAATCTGATACTTGGCGCCGAGGCTAAGCGTTTTTTTGAGACGATCGCTGGGTGAGAACATCAGGCCATCGACTTTATGACTCTGAGACAGATCGGAAAAATTAAGTTTAAAATGACCGCCGCGCAATTCTTTAATTGAATCGAGCGAAACCTGTTCAAATTTAATCAACGGGATGTTGAATCCTACTCCGAATGGTCCGATATGATCATACCACTTCATGACGTTGCTGTTCACTTCTGAAAGCTCGGCCACGGTGTCGAAATCGATTTCAACGGCCTGTGCTTCGGTTTCAAATGACTTAAAATAAGTTTTCAATTTTTCTGCAAATGCCTGCTGATTTTTGGCGTGCAGTTCAAATCCCGCCGCAGCTGCATGGCCACCCGAACGGTTCAGCGCGCTACCTGCCCCTTTTAGCGCCGCGACCAGGCTGATTTCTGAGCCGGGCGGCGTGCGTGAACTTCCGACAATCATGCCTTCGGAATTTTCGGAACCGACAAAAGCCGGCCGATTGAAATGCTGCGCAAGTTTTGTTGCGATTAAACCGATGATTCCCCGATGAAATTCCGGTGAGCTGACAAAAACAAAATCTGGTTCGTTCCAGCTTTCAAGCATCTTGAACGCTTTATTTTCCGCATCGCTTTGCAGACTCTGGCGGGTTTCGTTGTTTTCGAGAATCCGGTAAACCATTTTTTCAGATTTTTTGTAATCAGTTTCAAGATAAATGTGTGCCGGAAGGATATCTGATTCCATTCTGGAAAGCGCATTCAGTTTGGGTGCAAACCGGATGGCCACATCCTGCGACGTCAATTCGCGGCCATCAAGCTTAAGCGCTTCGAGTAAGGATTTTAATCCGGGCTTTGTGGTCGTGGCCAGCGTCTTCAAACCATACTTAACAAGCACACGGTTATCGCCGATCAACGGCACCATATCTGTTAAAGTGCCGATACAGAAAAACTCGAGCACTTCTTTTAAGTCCCATTCGTTTTTAGGCAATACGTCATCGTCATAAAAGGCCCGCTTAACGGCGCGTAAGAGATAAAAAGCCACACCCGCCCCGCATAAATAGCCAAGCCCCGAGCGGCAGTCTTTCTGATTTGGATTTACAATCGTAAAGGCCTTTGGCAGTTCATCGGCCGGCAAATGATGATCCGTTAAGATAACGTCGACATTAAGTTCAAGGGCCTTTTCAAAGGCCTTAAACGAAGTGATTCCCACGTCGACAGTAATAATAAGTGAA
>JANPPN010000243.1:0-5169 GCA_031428535.1 Bdellovibrio sp.
GTCTTCTGTTTGAATAAAGTCATTTTCACTTTTTTCAATCATGCTGAGAACTGCGAATGCTCCCATTGTCATTAACGAATATGTCAGTAAATAGAAAATTACACTTCCGGCAGCAAAAGCCGAATTGTTGCTGATTCCCGCTGCGATAACACCAACTAAAATATATCCGGAATGCGATATCGAAGAATAAGCCAGTGTCCGCTTGAAATTATTTTGAACAAGAGCTGCGACATTTCCGACAGTCATTGTAATTACCGCGAACCACTGTAAAATAATGAATAGATTTTCAGAACCCACAAGTCCCTTCGATACGATGAGCCTCATAAAGGCTGCGAATGAAGCTGCTTTAATCGCTGTGGCCATGAAAGAAGTAACCGGGGTCGGTGCTCCCTGGTAAACATCGGGCGTCCAGAAATGAAATGGCGCAATCGAGACTTTAAAACAAAAACCCAGCGTTACGAAAGCAAAGCCGAGCAGAAAAAGATGATTGCCGGTTTTCAAAAGTGCTTCTGCATTTTTCATCAGATCCAGCGTACTAACGGTGCCCGTACTCCCGTATATGAACGAGACGCCATATAAAAAAATCGCAGATGCAAATGAGCCAAGCACAAAATATTTGATCCCGGCCTCTTTCGAAATTTTCTGTTCGTGCGACATCGCGATCATCAGGTAAAGTGATAACGACATCAGTTCGAGGCCGATAAATACTGTTATTAGATTAATCGCTGAAATAAGAATGAGTGCACCCACCATTGAGTTCATTGTCAAAAAGAGCAGTTCAGAAAGCTGGCGCCCCTTGGTTGCCGGGTTCTCGTACATCATAACCATTGCGCCGGCTCCGATTAAAATCGAAACCAGGCCCATCCAAAGAGTCAGTCCATCAAAAATTAATTGTCCGTTAAACGCCGTCGGAGCACCATTCGCGCTTGCCTGTCCGTTGAAAACTATTAATAAAACTGCCGACAGACAAACTCCTATTAAAACTTCAATAATTGAAGCCACAGGTTTTTGTTCAACATTCCCGCGAAGCACTTTAATTGTCAGCGGAATCATGCTGAAAATAAATAAGGCGATCATCGGTGAAATTAAAAGAATATCCGCTAAACCGATATTAATTGCATTCATAATTACTTCCCCTCAAGGCTGGCTTGTTGTGCGCCTGTCGGAAACGAATAGTTATTTTTGTTTTTGATCAGGTTGTCGATGCTGGATTTCGAATAGTTCATAAAGTTGTTTGGAAACAACCCCATCCAGAAAATCATAATAACCAAGGGCACCATCACGGCAATTTCGCGAACACTTAAATCAAGCAATGGATGGTGTGCATCTTTTTCAGAGGCCACAATTAGTTCTCCTTTGGGTCCGAAAAATACGCGTTTAACCATCCACAACATATAGGCCGCACCCAGTACGACTCCGGTTACGGAGATTGCCGCCAAGATCGGAGAATACTGGAACGCTCCGAGCAAAATCAGAAACTCGCCAATAAAGCCATTCGTAAGCGGTACTGCAATCGAGGACATTGTCACGATGACGAAGAAAATTGAAAAAATAGGAAGTGCCGACGCCAGTCCGCCGTATTTTGAAATCTCGCGGGAATGGGTTCTTTCGTAAATCATGCCGATCAGTATGAAAAGCGCTCCGGTTGAAATGCCGTGATTTAACATCTGGTAAAGAGCCCCGCTAAGGCCGTAGGCATTCATCGTAAAAATGCCGACTATAATGTAGCCCATATGCGAAACAGAAGAGTAGGCAACCAGTTTCTTGATGTCTGGCTGAACCATGGCAACCAGTGCTCCGTAAACAATGCCGATTATACCCGCTGCAATGAAGACCCAACCGTAATGCTCGGTCGCTTCCGGAAACATCGGGATAACCCATCTCAAAAAACCGTACGTTCCCATTTTCAGCATAACGCCGGCAAGAATAACCGAGCCCGGAGTTGGTGCCTCGACGTGAGCATCCGGCAGCCACGTGTGCAGCGGAAACATCGGAACTTTAATTGCAAAAGCAAGCGAGAACGCAAAAAATAAAAGAGTCTGGGGAGAAAAAAATTCGCCAACAACAAACGGAATTCGAAGTTTATAAAAATCCAACAGGCTGGAACTCATGTTCCCACCCGTCACTTCGGGGGTTAGGTTCATCATGAAAATAATTGCCAACAACATCAGTAAAGAGCCGGCCATCGTGTAAATAAAAAACTTGATCGTCGCATAGATTCTTCTGGCGCCGCCCCAGATTCCAACTATGAAATACATTGGAATGAGCGAGAGCTCCCAAAATACATAGAATAATACGGCATCCATCGCAAGAAACGAACCCAGCATCGCCGTTTGCAGAATGAATAAACACGAATGAAAACCTTTGATTTTTTCATCGATTGATTTCCAAGACGCAAGAATAATAATAGGGGTCAGAAAAGTTGTCAGCATAACCAGCATCAGCGAAATGCCATCAATTCCGAGAAAATATGAAATTCCGAAGCGCTCAACCCAGAGTGTTTTTTCGACCATTTGTAAAGCCGCCGTATTAGAATCGAATCCGTGCATCATAGCCAGCGATAGCAAAAATTGGATGACCGAGAAACCAAGTGCCAAGTGTCTTGTTGTGCTCTTTTGGGGCCATGAGGCAACGACAAGAGCAAAGAAAACCGGTAAAAAAACTAAAAAAGATAATATCATACTCTACCCCACCAACATGTATGAAAGAGCCGCAACAACGCCGAGAACGACATACATGGCATATTGTTGCATGTTTCCATTTTGTAAAGATCTGACAAAAGAGCCACTTCCTCGAACAAGATCCGTCACGATATAGGTGGCCTTATCGATGACCTTCACATCAACGTAATACCAGAGATTTCGACTCGCAGTTACAAGAGGATTAATAAGGACTGCAAAGTAAGCCTCGTCCACAAAGTATTTATTATTAACGATTTTATACAACGGTCCGAATGCTTCTGCGGCTTTTTCGGAGGAGCCTTCTTTTTTAAGGTACATATAGGCGGCTCCCAAAGCTGAAATTGCCGCAAGCGAAACAGAAGCGCCCATTAAAGACCATTCTTCCGATGCCGTGTGGGCGGCTCTGGCTTCGGGTAACTTGGCAATCAACGGTTCAAACCAGTGCTCAAGAAAATTCGGCACGTGGCCCAATACATCGCCGATCACATGTGGAATTCCCACCCAGCCGCCAACGACGGATAACACGCCAAGTACAATTAACGGAATTGTCATTAAGAGTGGGCTCTCGTGTGGATGAATTTTTTTATCTACCCGGGATTCTCCCCAAAAAGTCAGCGCCATTAGTCTTGTCATATAAAATGCGGTCAGCATTGCGCCAATTGCGCCAGCCGCCCAAAGCAGAATGTGCCCGCGTGGCGAAGAATATGCCAACCATAAAATTTCATCTTTTGAAAAGAAGCCGGCAAAAGGCGGCATTCCAATAATTGCAAGCCAGCCCAGCAAGAAAGTAAAATGCGTAATCGGCAAATACTTTTTGAGGCCACCCATTTTGCGGATGTCTTGTTCTTCGTGCATAGCGTGAATAACCGAACCTGATCCAAGAAACATAAGCGCTTTAAAAAAAGCATGGGTCATCAGGTGAAACATCCCAGCCCCGAAAGCTCCAACACCAACCGCCAAAAACATGTAGCCGAGTTGTGAAACTGTAGAATAGGCAAGTACCTTTTTAATATCGGTTTGAGTTAGTCCGATCGTTGCGGCCAACACTGCGGTTGCGGCACCAATGATAGCAACTACCATCATCGTATTAGGAGCAACTACAAACAGCGGATTCAGCCGAACGATCATGTATACACCCGCTGTAACCATCGTCGCAGCGTGGATTAATGCCGAAACAGGAGTTGGGCCGGCCATCGCATCCGGCAACCAAACGTAAAGTGGAATCTGCGCCGATTTTCCGGTAGCGCCGATGAAAAGCATCAGGGTTCCCAAGGTTACTGCCCCCAGCCAGCCGCTTTCAACCAGCGTTGGCGCCAAGCCATTACGCTCGTGCATATTCAGTGTTCCAAAAGTAAAAAACAAAATAAACATTCCGATAATGAATGCGGCATCGCCTATGCGATTTGTAATAAACGCCTTCATTCCGGCTGCGGCTTTAGCTGAATCATTGAACCAAAATCCGATCAACAGATAACTGCACAGCCCAACGCCTTCCCAACCCACAAACATTGTCAGAAGCGAGTCTCCGAGAACAAGAATCAACATGTTAAAAATAAAGAAATTTAAATAGGCAAAATATTTAGTTACGCCTTTATCATGATGCATGTATCCGATTGAAAACAAATGGATGAGGGCGCCTACGCCGGTAATAATCAGAATCATAACTGCGCTAATTTGATCAACAACAAAACCCGCGCTGATTTTCAGCTTATCAACACTAATCCACTCAAAAAAACTGGCTACAAGTCTGCGCTGATCCGGCGGAAGGCCAACGAGATCTACGAACAATGCAACAGCGCAGGCAAATGAAATAAATACGGCTCCTGTTGCAATGCTGCCGGCCAAAAGGTAATTCGGACTTCTAAACCTGACGCCGTTCAAAATAAAACCTAAAAACGGGCTCAGTAACAATATTGCAATCAAAATTTCATGATTCATGATTACCCCTTCAGATGCTCGAAAAACCGAATATTGACTTCTTTAAATCGCTTGAAAATAGAAACGGCCAACGCCAGCCCCACCGCGGCCTCTGCAGCAGCAATGGTCATGACGAAAAACACCATTACCTGGCCATCGACCTTCCCAAAGTAATGTGAGAATGTAACAAAACTGATGTTCACTCCATTTAACATGAGTTCGATCGACATAAAGAGCACGATAATGTTTCTTCTTAAAAGAACTCCGGCCATTCCAATCGAGAAAAGTGCCGCCGATAAAATTAAGTAGTGATTGGCAGTTATAACTTGCAGGGCATCAGTTTGCATCATGAGTTCCACCTTTGCTTCTTGAAAGAGCCACTGTTCCCACCGCTACGACTAATAGCAAAACGCCGAGAGCTTCAAAACCGAAAACATGATTGAAGAACAAGTGCTCGGCTAGCGGTCGCGTGGCCGATGTCGGCAAGGCCGCGGCTATTTTATCCAGCGGCTCGGAAACAATCAGTGCCCGCGCAACTGCGCCGACTATTAAGCCCGATAAAATCCCGACG
>JANPPN010000244.1:0-2332 GCA_031428535.1 Bdellovibrio sp.
CGTAAACTGAATCCTCGTTCTCGGTCCTTAAGATAGGTGATCCAATCTTTCAAAAATTCAAGGTAGTCATGATAATCTTGAATATTTGGTTTCATCTAATTAATCTTGAACTTCGTCTTCGCCGACTTCGATTTCGCCGTCGTTGTCACTGTCTTTACCGAATTTACCGGCTTTTTCTAAACCCTTGCGAAAACATGCTGCAATATCGCGTACCGATGGATCGATTGACGGACACGCGCTAACAGATCCCGTTGAAATACGGTTTGCATCCGAAATGTTTTTATTTGCAGCAGCTGCAACGGCGTCCATGTTGATCAGGCGAAAAAGATCTGACACTTTCACCCCGATAACCATGTTCGAAGTATCGCTTAACGTAACTCCACCTGGGCCAGCAATCTTAAACTCAGTTCCATCCGGAGCAGAGTAAGTAAATGCTAAACCTGAAACGGTCCCTTCAAGATAGATGCTGTTTCCTGCCAATTGCGTTGGCGCACCAGCCGGTAAAGCCGAATCTTTTTCTAGCTTCATTTTCACACGACGGTAAACGCCCGCTGGAACTTGAGCTGAACCAAATGATGCGGGAGTAGTAGATAACAAATCTACAAAGTACGGCCCACTAAATTTAACTTCGCTTGCGGTTGCTTCTTCTGCCCCTGCAACTTCTGCAGTCTTGAATTCAATTTCTTTTATAATAACCCATGCCTTATTCAGGGCGATAACTCGTGTTCCCGAATCGCTCATTGCCGGTGGAGCTAATGCCACCGCAGTTGGCGACAACAACCGAAATAGCGGATGCGCCTTTTTATAATTTGCGATCGTTGTTGGTTGACTTGATCCAGTCATAGCCAACGCTGCTGTTACAAGGTGTGTATCCACTGCTGGCTTAGCGCAACCAATCCCCGCAAAAACAAATCCCGCTAAAACGACTTTCATACTGTGTTTAAGATTCAAATTTTTCACAAAACCTCCTGTTTTATTTAGACGTCGGCTACAGGTGCTAATCAAGTTGATGACGTCTTTGTTGCTTCATACAGGTTAATATATTTATCGGAATAACTACATAAACAATTCACTATTGTGATCATTAAAAATTACAATAAAATATAAATGATAACAATTTTAGATACTTACATTAAATTAATTTTTTCTCAAAATGAGATATAGTATTATTTGTGATCACCAAAAGAGAGGATATTTTCTAATTCTGTGGATTCAGACGGACTCTCTTTTGGCCGTTTTGAATTCCCCAGAAGACCAGAGCCCTGCACCAGAATTCGTAGACAATCTCCCGGTGCCGCTTCAGCTTTGTTGTAGCAGTCAAGTTGAAGAGATCTGCCATACGAGCGAAAGTACGAACAGGTAGAATTCCTAAAACTGATACTATCGAACCAGCAGTTAGATGGGTTAAATATCCGATATGAGTTAAGCTTATCTATATTTGCTACTGGAATAAGATTCCACTCAGGCTCTCCCGATTTTAAACTTATAAGAAATTTTTTATCAGTGTCAGATAAATTTGTTTTTATATCCGAAATTAATTTTTCTCGTGCCTGATACAGTTCTTCCAAAGAAACAGATATTTCTGCCATATCTTTGAACTCTTTACTAAACAGTAAGATATAAAATAAAAGTAAAGGCCAAGGAGTATTAAGCTATTTTCTTCTTTTTTAGAAGTATCCTCTGTCCGGTCCAGAATGAATTTTGATTGGACTACTTATTTAGAGGAGACCAAGTGTCTAACCCCGAGCTACCCGAATCTCGAGATATCCGATTGATGAGGTTGCATTTTTGAGCATGCTATTAATAGTATTGGGTATTAAAAGACAGGCGTGATGATTTATTTGTAAACGCTATTTTTAACCGACGCAAATTTTTTCATTATTCGTTGTTTTTCTTTAGCGGCTTTTTCTTTAGCCTTAACAACTTTTGGAAAACTATCCAAAGCCTTCTGTAATTTTTTATCAATTGCGATTTTTGGTGTTTTATTTTTCACAGTTTGCCCTATAGGAAGCGCACCACAAATTTATTTTTTTCTGCGACAGTTAGTGAGTTAAAGGTTAAATGGTTAGACTTCAACTTGGGTTTGTTACCGGAGTTATCTAAAACAGACCATTCGTCGGAAAGGTCTGTGTACAAATGCCAAAAATTTTCGAAACAACGTAGATAGCGGCGCTTAACAATTTTTGTCGGTATGAATGCCTACGAGGCCTTCGGCCTCACCGTCTAGAAAGTAAGTGGGCGTAGCCCTGAAATTTTTTCCACACGCTATCTTTAAACGGCCCGTTCGGCCCGTCGGCGCAGCCAAAACTTTACGAATTCTGTTCTAATCTTT
>JANPPN010000245.1:0-14892 GCA_031428535.1 Bdellovibrio sp.
TGAGGCCTCTTTATTCGGCTATCATCCTTTTGATTTACTCGAGCGAGAGCTATTGGTCGACAAACAGGCCAGCGTACTGAAAGAGCTGCTTAAGGGCATACCTTCCGGAATTCATGTTTTAATCGGTGGATTTGAAAAAAATAAGAAAAAAAAAGGCCGTCCCTATTTTAACGTGGCTTTTCTTTGTCAGAAAAACAAAATTCTGAAAATTTTCAGGAAAGAGCTTCTCCCAACTGGTGACGTGTTTGACGAGGCCCGATTTATAGAAAAGGGCGATCTCGCAAAAAACTATTTTAAAATCAAAAACAAAAAATTCTTTCTTACGATCTGCGAAGACATCTGGGCTTGGGAAGACAAAAAAGGTCGATCAATCTACGCGGAAAACCCATTAAAAAAGGTTAAAAAGCAGAAAGTTGATCTGGTTATCAACATGAGCGCGTCGCCGTACTTCGAAGGAAAATTAAAACAACGCGAGTATGTTGTGCAGAAAACCGCAAAACATTTCAATGCTCCGATGGCCTACGTCAATCTGGTTGGAGCTCAGGACGAGATCATTTATGACGGGCAGAGTTTTCTGGTTGATAAAGCCGGTAAGAAAAAGTTCGTTTGCCTCGACTTCGAAGAAGATCTGAATATTTTTGAAATCGATACGTTAAAAGATTGGAACTCGTCCGGCTCAAACGCAGTATCTACGCCTACAGAACAGCTGCATAAAGCGCTTGTTCTCGGCTTAAGAGATTTCTCAGTGAAGACAGGTTTAAAAAAAGTTCATTTGGGCCTTTCCGGAGGAATTGATTCTGCAGTTGTTGCCTGTGTTGCGGTCGATGCACTTGGGCCAAACAATGTTAGTTTGTTTGCGCTGCCTACGGAATTTAATAAACCGGAAAGTTTCAAACTCGCAAAACAGTTGGCTGACAACCTGAAACTTGAACTGCAAGTTATGCCGATTCAGCCGATCTTTGAAACAATTAAAGCTGAAGTCGACTCAAAGTTCAGAATTCGGGAATTCGGCTTGGTTCATGAGAATTTGCAATCCCGTATTCGAGGGCTGCTACTGATGGCTTATGCTAACAGCGCCGGAAGCTTATTGCTTACAACCGGTAATAAGTCAGAATATGCAACAGGTTACACCACACTTTATGGCGATATGTGCGGCGGTCTTGCCATCATCGGAGATTTAACCAAGAACCAGGTTTATGAGCTAGCCAATCATTTTAATAATAGCTACGAGCTGATTCCGAAACAGATAATTACCAGAGCTCCGTCGGCAGAACTCCGGCCTAATCAGAAAGATCAGGATAGTTTGCCGGTGTATGAGTTACTCGACGAAGCTGTTATAAAAATTGTTGAAGATCGTAAAAGAGCGACGACGAAAACCGATATATGGTTGTTGCATGCGCTGATGCGAACAGAATTTAAAAGGTGGCAATCGCCACCAATATTGAAAGTTTCAGAACACTCATTTGGGCGGGGTAGAAGATATCCCGTTGCACACAAAGCGAAGGAATCTTAGCTGGATATTTAAAATAAAAAATCCATCTGTTTTGGCTGTCGTACAATTTGCGGAAAACGTACTTCCGGCTTTCCGGTAAGCGCCACGAGATTTTCAAGTTGTGGCGGTTTTCCGCCCACAGAAATTCGTTTTACCAGCTCAAGAAATAATTGACCGCAATATGTCGCATCTTCTTCGGCTCTGTGAAATCCGGTTGAAGGAATTTTCAGATGCTGTACCAACGTTCCGAGTTTATAGTTGGCCAGGCCCGGAAAAACCTTTCGGCTTATCGGCAGGGAATCGAGAACAATTCCACGTGGGGCAGGCATTTCATGTTTTTTGATATCGGAAAGTAAAAATTGCGCATCAAAAGGCGCATTATGAGCAACCATTGGTAGGTCTTCACAGAACTCTGCAAATGAAGCTAAAAGGCTTTCAATTTTTGGCTTCCCTGCAACCATGTCATCGGTAATGCCGTTAACTGCAGTCGCGCCAGGAGGTATAGAACGCAATGGATCAACAAGGGTTGAAAAAACACTTTCAACCTCGCCGCCAGCAAAGCGGACAGCTCCGATTTCAACAATTTGATCAACGCCTGGTACAGTTCCTGTGGTTTCTAAGTCAAAAGCTATGAATCTCATACTAAATTTGATACAAATAAATTGTGTCTGTTACAACAAAAACACTCCAAATCAGTAATTTATTTTTGGCCATCAAATTTAAAGCGGGTGCAAACCTTCTGAATACACTAAATGCAAACAAAGTGAGCATCTCGCAATCCTGCGATGGCAACGGCACGTGTACCACTTGCCGGGTATTTATACTTAAGGGTATTGAAAGCTGCAGTCCGAGAACAGAGCTTGAAATTGAAAGAGCGATAGAAAGAAACTTCGCAAAAAATGAACGACTGGCCTGTCAGACAATTATTAATGGTGATGTCGAAATTGAAATATTAAATCCTGAGCCCGTCGACGATTAAATCAGTTAGGGTATAACATAGAAATTATTCGTATAAATCCAAGTCAGCCACTTGATGGCATCCGGTAAAGGAAAGCGCGGGCTGATGCGAACTTGGATACGATAAACTCCGGGCCCCGAGATTGGAAAGAACCCTTCAAAAGTATTCAGAGTGTCTGTCCGCTTTCCATCCTTAAAAAGTACAACTTCATAAAAGGATGTTGGCTGCAGTGGAAGTTTAAAATAAAAATGGGTATTTTTATTGGGCTTTAGAGTTGAACCTATGGAATATTTTTTCTGATTTGATTCATCCAGCACATAAGCTTCAAAACCTTTAGGGTCGCCTAGAGCATCAAAACAAATATAAAATTGTCCACTTTTTAGAGCTGCTAGAATTTTAATTTTGTCTTTGGCGATATTACCGGTCAATTCAGAAGTTAACAAAAGATGATTGGACGAAATGCTCAGCACACTTTCGTAGCTGGGAAATTTAACGAGCCAGTCGGCCAGCGGGATCGCCCGCGCAGAAGCTTCCGCTCCCTGAAAGGCCACGAATCTTCTCTGCTGTGAGACTTGATCGAAGAGGTGCAGTTCTTCAGTTGGCTCCTGAAAAAGGCGCATAAGGGCCAATTTAGGATTAAAGGGGTACAATAAAATACTCCAAATCGTGGAAAGTTTCGAATAAGTCCATGACTGCTGCGAAAGACTTTTCAAATTTGCAACTTCAACACCGTCCAGCCCAACCGGAATCGGGCCGGCCCAGGTAAAGCCAGTCTTGAATGGATGTGCTAGAATCAGCAGAGAATCCGAATTTTTCGAAACTTCCTGTGAAAGCATATCCGAAAGCAAGAGTTGAGACTCGCCGGTTTTCAGACCAAGATTCTTTTCTCTGGTAGAGTAATAAATCAGCCTCGAATCTTTATAGCCGTACTTCGCACCCTGCAGCACTCCGACGTTCTGTAGGTAGTTGTCGTCAGGAGATTTAATCTGCGGGTTAAGGTCGGTGATCATGATAATCTTATTCTGAGCTTTTTTGGCTTCGGACAAAATAACACTTAGAGGCTCAGAGCCGATCGACAAATTTGTGTGGATATTCATTGTTAATTTATAGTCGTAAAAAAAATCTGACGTTTTCACTTTTCGCTGAATAAAATTAAGTTCAAATTGCGAGATATAAAATCCGTATATAAAAAAACTGATCAGCAAGAATGCGAATGTGGCCAAAACTCTATTCATGAATAAGTTGATAGAGCGCTAATTGAATATTGTCAAAGCTCTGGATCTTAATTTTCTTGTAAATTTCATATTCCTTCGGCCAATCGCTAATATCGTACTTGAGCACAAAAAACGACGCAGTAGCCGGAGTTGATTCAGGCAATGAGTCATAAAAATCCAACCGTGAAAGTCCATTTAATTTTGGGATACTTTTCTGAGTTTTCCAGGAGAGTAATGACGCGAACTGATAGCTTGGGCCGTATAGCGGCTGGTGAGTTTCGACCAAAGGCAAAATTGCGGCTAATTGAGTTGTATTGACCAAATTTTTCTTAACAGCGGCGCTATACGGGGAAACAAGAAAAACCGCGACAAGGAAATAAAAACCGAGCCAATATAAAACAGCAAACCGACAGAACCGAATCAACGCCGTTTCGCAAAAATGAGTGATTGAGTGGAGGTGCGAGGTCAGGGGCCAGTTTCCCTCGACGACAGACTTAAATGAACTACTGAAAAAGAAAAGCAATTGGGAGATTGAAAATATTCGGTCTAACCCCCCGGTTCCTTTTGCGAACAGGCTATATGCTACAAACGGATTTACAATAAGCAACTGGGCTACGAGATAGCCGGCCGGCCAGACCCAAACAAAACCCTCTTCTCCGAAACCATGATTTATCTGGAATAGAAATGATGACCAGCTATTGTTGGCATTCCAGATTAAAACCGGAAGAGAGAATCCTGCACCGAACAAAATCGTCAATAGAACCCCGAGAGGCCTCATTTTCAGTAGTTGTTTCGACAATAAAAGATAAATTAAGCCAGACAAGACAAAAAGCACGATGTGATACTTTGAACAAAACCCCAGCCCTAAAAAAACACCGGCCAATGAATACCATTTGAATTCATGGCACTTAAGCAGCCGGAGCAGGCAGTAATAAGACAGCGTCCAAAAAAGAACCAGCAGAGTATCCGGTGTAGCAAGTATAGAACCCACCCCTAAAAGAGGATTTAAAAAAAACAGGCCATGCCAGATCAGTATTGTTCGGTCACTGAATTCTTTAATTCGAAGAATCAAGACCCAGATCAAAGAAGTAATAAAACTTGCAGCAATGAACATAAATCGAAGTGAAACCGGGTTGCCGGCGGGCAGAAAGAGATGGCCGATTGAAATAAACCAGCTCACCATCGGAGGGTGATCAAAGTAGCTTAACTGGGGATGCAGCGACCAGATGTAATAGTAAGTCTCATCGCCGAAAACCGGAACAAAATAGGCCAATGCTATTTTTAGCAGAACCGAAATAGTCAAAAAAGAATAAATGCTCATTATTTTCAATTAAAAAGTAAGTTTAACTGCTTTGTTGCTGCCCGTTGGGGTCATCTCTACACCGTTAACGTTAATTCTGATTGCGTTGCCGTCAGTTGCCTTTAAGTAAAGGCCCACTTTAGATCGTAAAATCTGGATCTGATTTGAGGTCAGTTTCAATGGCGTAAAATGTACCGAATCTCCTTTGGCATATTCAAGCTCTGCATCTTTCTTTGCTTCAATCAGAACTTCGACGGGCTTCCCGATTGATTTTTTAAATCCTTCTTCGAGTGTAGGAGCAACTTTTGCCGATTCAGCAACTGCAGCGGCTGTATCTGCGGAGGCGGGTAAAGTTTTTATGCCGGCCTGGTCTGAACTGGCTGCGGCGGTTGTTGCAGAAACGATCAGCGCCTCTTCAGGTATAACAGTTTTTTGCTGCTGATTTTCTTCCAAAGCAGTGGGTGTGGCTTTGAAGTTTTCAATAACTTTATTGCTGATGACGAGAGCTACAATAAGTATGGCAGCAATTGAAATCATCAAAACGATTTTTTTAGGATTCTCGCTATTGAGATAGTTAGTTGTGGCAGTAGCGTTTTTTGCAGAAAAACTTTTTGCGCTTTGTTTCAAAGCAGGCCGGGCTGTTTTAAAGTTGTTTTCATTAGGTTCAGCAGTTGGCGGCGGCACCTTGGGCAAAGGATTTGTGGTGCCCATTTCTTCCTGAAATTGTCTTAAAACCAGGTCAGAATCCAGCTTCAGAAGTTGCGCATAGCTTTTGACAAATCCCCGAACAAAAGTTTTAGCCGGTAACACGTCAATGTTTCCTGCTTCAATGGAAGAAATAATTTTCACACTTAATTTTAACGAACCAGCAATGTCCTGAACGCTTAGTTTCTGATTAATGCGTTCTGACTTCAGCATTTCGCCGGTAATTTTCATAAAGTACCCTTTTTTAAAAGCTCGAGCATTTTTTGCGCTTTTTCGATGTTGTAGCCGGATGGATAAAGCCTGACTAGTTCTTCAAATCTGATTCGCGCTTTATCTTTCTGATTGTTTCGATAAAACGCGATAGCCGAATAAAAATGAGCTTCATCCGAATCAATCTGGCTACAGAAGGGAATTGCTTTTTCAAGCTGAAGAACCGCAAATGGGATTTCTTTAAGCTCGAGATAACTTCGGCCATGAAATACCTGAGTAAAACAATTTTCACGATCGCGCTCTAAGGACTTCTTAAAATAAGTAATTGCCGAGGAATAATTTTTTCGTTTGAACTCGAGCACGCCATAATTTGCATAGGCTTTCGGAAAATCAACATAAGTGAGATCAGCCAGAACTTCTTTAAGCAAAACTTCAGCCTGTCTGTATTGACCAATTTCGATAAATGCGCGGCTAAGATTATTTTTAGCATCGGTAAAATCGGGCTTAAGCGAAATGGATTTTCGATAATGCTTTTCAGCCAACTCATACCGTTCACGCATAAAATAGACCATTCCGAGGTTGGCCTGAATATACGGGTTGGCGGGGCTCAGATCCTCGGCAATAAGTAGTTCCTTTAATGCCAGCGGGTAGTTTTCTTTTTTAAGATAGTCGTTACCGATCTGTAGATGGAGCGCGGCCGTATCATTCTGTTCGGGCGGCGAACTGGACGCACAGCCGACAAAAATGAAAATGGTTAATAAAACCGCAGCCTTGATCATAGCCTAAGACTAGCATTAGTTTGTATTCAGTCAATTATTTACTCGATTATTTGACGGAGTAGAATAACGGTCTCGAAATGATCTGTCTGAGGAAACATGTCAAAAATCTGGAGATGTGAAATTTTGTATTCGGGCCGGGCCTGCACTATTTTTTTCAGATCACGCGCTAAGAATGCCGGGTGACAGCTAACATAAAGAATATTTTGTGGAGCCTCGGAAACGATTTTTTCAATAACTGATTCCGAACAGCCCGAGCGCGGCGGGTCCAGCAAAACAAATTCCTGCGAAACAGATCTTCTTTGAACGTAAGACTCACAATCGGCGGTGAAAGCAAAAAGTCGTTTTTGAAGTTTGAGATCTGTTAACTTTTTCGTGGAAAACGCAGTCAATTTTGAGTTTAATTCGACGCTTTCTACCCGCAACTGTGGCATTTCAGCAAGCAATGGAAACGTAAAATTTCCGGCACCGGCATAGAGCTCAGTCAAAAATTCAGGGTTGGAGTTTTTAACAAGACGTATGACCTCATGAATAAGCGCCTCGTTAACCTGATTATTAACCTGTGAGAAAGAAAGCCCCTCGCCGGCATCACCGATCTGATAAAATTCAAACTGGTTTAAATGGTTAATTCTGAGCTCATATTTCTTAATTTCGGTGGTTGGCTTCAAACCCGATTTTATTTTTAAAATCTGGTCAGAAACTTCAGGCATTGCGATCGGGCACGTGTTTATATCCACGATTTGATGGCTGGATTTGCGGAAATAGCCAAGCTCGGAACCCAGTTGTTTCAACTGAATCCGGTTTCGATAGTGATAGCCGTGTTTTGATCTGACTGTTGGTATCAGCGTAAATGCGCTTTCAGGTAAAGATTTTTTTAACAGATCAGTGAGGATTTGCTCTTTCTGCCGAACTTGTTCGTCTTCGGAGATATGCTGCCACGAGCATCCTCCACAAGTACTGAAATAGTCGCAGAGAGGTTGAATCCGGCTTTGAGAGGGCTCTAGGATTTCTAAAAGCTCACCGATGAGGTGATTTTTTTCAACCCGAACAACTTTTATTCTTACTTTTTCCTTCGGCGCCGTCAGCGGTACAAAAACGACCAGCGATTTTTCCTGAAATTTAATTCGCGCAAGGCCATCGCCGCCGATGACAAGTTTTTCAATGTCGACAGTGTGTTCAGAATGTAAAAGGGACTCTATTTCAGAGCCCCTTTTGCTAGATAGCGGAGAGTTGCTTTTCACTGTACTTTAAAATTACAGATTTACGAGTTCGTGCTTGTCAAAAAAGATCGCCAGCTCGCGTTCAGCCGAAGGAACAGAATCAGATCCATGAACTGCGTTTTCGCCCATTGAATCGCCGTGTTTAGCGCGAATTGTGCCGGCAGCGGCTTTTTTCGGGTCGGTTGCGCCCATGATTTCACGATTTTTTAGCACGGCATTTTCACCAACCAGGCACATTAACATGACCGGACCGGAAGTCATAAAAGTAACCAGCTCGCCGAAAAATGGACGCTCATTGTGTTCAGCATAGAACAATTCGCATTTTTCTTTTGAAAGCATTGCTAATTTTGCAGCGCCGATTTTTAAGCCGCTAGTTTCAAATTGAGTGATGATATCGCCCATAACGTTTTTTTTGACGGCATTAGGTTTAATGATTGAAAATGTTCTTTGGGTTCCCATAGGTTGCTCCTTGTTTCGAGGTAAGAATTTATTGCAGAAATAGGTTTAAACTGTGCCCCAGTAGAGGTCAAAGCATTCTTTACGTTCAAGTTTCGAGGATGCTCATTCGTTTTAAATCAGGAGTAAAAGGCGTCGGTAGCCGCTTAAACTCGACAATGAGGTGCCCACCCATGAGGATTCCGGGGTGCAGATTCAGTTTCAAAAGATCAAATAGAATTTTTTTCTTCTGGTGATCGTCAGAAATCCCAAGTTTTCTTTTGGCTCGGGCGTAGGTTTTAAAGGATTGTAACAGTAAGAGGGGATAAAAAATAAGGCTCAACGAAAATGAAGTCCAGTTAATGCGGGCCGGATGAATCCGAACGATTTCGAATCCGGCAAGAGTTGCCAGCAATCGCATACGCATAATTCCGATTGAAAAAACGTGACCCAGGTAAACCCGATTGTCTTTTCCGAACCAAAGAGATTCTAGCTCGTTTGGCGGCATTATTTTGGGGGTCTCAGATTCAAATAGGAGATAAGCCAGTCGTGAGCGCAAATTTGAATAATTCGGGGTGGTAACAATCAGAAGGCCTTCGTCTTTGAGTATCCGGTGAAATTCTTTGAGGGCAAAAAGCTGGTCAGGCAAATGTTCGATACCCTCTTGAAAAACCGCAAGATCAAACTTTTTATTTTCAGCAGGGAATTCCCTTTGTAGGTCTGCGAATGTGCACTTGAGCTTATTTGACTGAAAAAACTCAGGAAACATATCCCAAGAAACAACATTCGCTCCGCTGTTTTCAAGATAATTCGAGGTAAAGCCCGAGCCTGCCGGAAAATCAAGTACGGTTAGCGACTTCGTGTTCATTTTGGTAAAAACGCGGGTCAAAAGGTCTTTAATATTTTTTGACCCGGATAAATACATCATCGTTACTTGAGCATGCTTTTCAAAGTCGTTCCCATATCTGCGGGCGATCTTGAAATTTTGCAGCCAGCCGCTTCGAGGGCTGCAAACTTGGCTTCGGCAGTGCCTTTGCCGCCACTGATAATGGCTCCAGCGTGACCCATTCGTTTCCCTGCAGGTGCCGAGGCGCCTGCAATAAAAACAGCAACCGGTTTTTTGAATTCTTTTTTTATGTATTCTGCAGCTTCTTCTTCAGCTGTGCCACCGATTTCTCCGATCATAATCACGGCATCGGTATCTTTATCGGCGTTGAAAAGTTTTAATACGTCGATAAAGTTTGTGCCATTCACAGGGTCTCCACCGATGCCCACGCAAGTGGATTGGCCAAGGCCAAGAGCCGTTAATTGGCCAACGGCTTCGTAAGTTAAGGTGCCAGATCTTGATAACACACCGATTCGGCCGGCCTTGTGAATATGGCCGGGCATAATTCCGATTTTGCATTGATCTGGAGTAATCACGCCCGGGCAGTTTGGTCCGATAAGGCGCGTGTGTTTGCCTTCCATATATTTTTTTACTTTAACCATATCAAGAACGGGAATGCCTTCTGTGATACAGATGACCAGATCAAGTCCCGCATCGACGGCCTCCATGATGGAGTCAGCAGCAAATGGTGGTGGAACAAAAATCATCGAAACATTGCATCCGGTTTTTGCCTTTGCTTCTTTGACGGTATTAAAAACCGGAATTCCTAGGTGAGTAGTGCCGCCCTTACCAGGCGTAACTCCGCCAACCATCTGTGTGCCATAAGCCTTACACTGTTCAGAGTGAAAAGAACCCTGAGAACCCGTCAAACCCTGACAAATAACTTTAGTATTTTTATCAATTAAAATGGCCATTATTTAGTGCCCCTTGATTGCGGCCACAATTTTTTTGGCAGCATCTGTTAAGTCATTTGCAGGAATAATATTCAGACCACTATCGGCCAGAATCCGTTTTCCAAGTTCAACATTTGTTCCCTCTAATCGCACAACCAATGGCACTTTAAGGCCCACTTCTTTTGAAGCGGCAATAACGCCTTCGGCGATCACATCACATTTCATGATTCCGCCGAAGATGTTGACCAGGATTCCTTTTACGTTCGGGTCTTTTAAAATAATTTTAAACGCGTTTGTTACTTTTTCTTTGTTGGCACCGCCGCCGACATCAAGAAAATTCGCAGGCGAAGAGCCATGCAGTTTGATGATGTCTAAAGTGGCCATGGCAAGCCCGGCGCCATTAACCAGACAACCGATGCTGCCGTCTAACTTGATGAACGCAAGATCAAATTTAGAAGCTTCAATTTCAGTCGGATCTTCTTCATTTAAATCACGGAGTTCAACAATCTGTGGCTGGCGATAGAGCGCATTTGAATCAAAATTCATTTTCGCATCAAGGCAGATGATATCGCCTTCTTTAGTGACGACAAGCGGGTTGATTTCGGCAATTGAGCAGTCGCATTTTACGAAAGCTTCATACAGGCCCATCATAAACTTAACAGTTTTGTTGACCAGTTCAGGCTTTACGCCGATTCCGAAAGCAAGTTCGCGAGCCTGCCAAGCGCCCAGCCCAACAACAGGGTCGATATCAATTTTTTTGATTGCTTCCGGTCTGTGTTCGGCAACTTCTTCGATATCAACGCCGCCTTCAGCAGAGGCCATCATGGCAACTCTTCCGGTTGCGCGGTCAATTAGGCAGGCAACATAGTATTCTTTTTCGATATTACAGCCGGCTTCAATGAAAACTTTCTGGACAATTTTGCCTTCAGGACCAGTCTGGTGAGTAACAAGTGTCATGCCCAGCATTTTTGCTGTTAACTCACGGACTTCATCCAGAGTTTTTGCGATTTTGACTCCGCCACCTTTTCCGCGTCCGCCGGCGTGAATCTGAGCTTTTACAACCCAAAGTGCGCCACCGATGGCCTTGGCAGCCGCCACAGCTTCTTCAGGTGAATGAGCCACTTGACCTTTTAAAGTCGCAACCCCGAATTTTTTAAGAACTTCTTTTGCCTGATACTCGTGAATATTCATGACGTTCCAATCTACTGAACAGTTTTTAATAAAGCGACTAAAGAGCGTACGGCATCAACTGACTTATCAAACTCTGCCTTTTCATCGGCATTCATTTTAAAATCAATGATTCCTTCCATGCCGGCTCCGCCTAATTTACACAGAACGCCGACCATTAAATTATCTTTAACTCCGAACTCGCCATTCAGCTCAACAGCTACCGGAAGAATTCGCTTTTGATCTTTTAAAATAGCTTCAGCCATTTCTACAGCACCTCGAGAAGGCGCATAGTAAGCTGAACCGGTTTTCAGGTGTCCGCCGATTTCAGCGCCGGCCTGTTTTGTTCGGGCAACAATCGCATTGATTTTTTCCATCGGTAATAAATCTATAAGTGGAGTGGTTCCAACCGCGGCCGTTCTTACAACCGGCATCATGGCATCACCGTGATTACCAAGCACAACACCCGTTACGTCTTTAACAGAAACATTCAGCTCTTCAGCAATGAAAGCGCGGAAACGTGCTGAATCCAGTGCTCCACCCATTCCTAAAACGCGTTCACGCGGGAAACCCAGCTGCTGTTTTGCATAAACCGCCATCACGTCCATCGGGTTACAAACCACAATAACCACCGAGTTGGGCGCATTCTGTTTAATTCCGGCACAAACATCCTTAACAATCTTGGCATTGATTCCAACGAGCTCATCGCGGCTCATGCCCGGTTTTCTTGGCATTCCCGCTGTGATGATAACAACGTCGGCATCTTTAATGTCGGCGTAATTAGAAGAACCTTTTACTTTAGAATCAAAATTTTCAATTGGTGCAGACTGGGCTAAATCGAGTGATTTTCCGATAGCCGCACCTTCGTTAACATCAAGTAAGACAACGTCGCCGAGTTCTTTTTGAGCTGCCCAGTGAGCCGTCGTAGAACCTACAAAACCCGCGCCGATAACCGCAATTTTCTTTCGTTTGTGAGCCATAAAAATCTCCTTATGATTTTAATAAAAAGCAGAATGTTTTTGATACCCATAAGGTTTAGTCGTTTTGCCCGAAAATCTCAATTGTTAATTGTTCTTATTCCCGACAATTAAAATGCATGGCTAATTTTTCAGCTGTGACTGCATTGTTTTTATTTTTATTAGGTATTTCAGACACTTGTCGTGTTTTGAAAAAATCTGATGTTTACATCATTTTTGGGCGGAATCTACTGATTTTCCGCTAAAATACGGGTTATTTTAAACGTTAATTTCAGCCCGAAATCCCAAGGTGGCTAAGGCATCTTGTGCGACTCCAAAAAATATGCTCTCATGACTTATGGATCTTACATGCGCAAAAAAAATTCAGTTAAAGATTATTCTTTTTGGTCTGATTGTTTTTCTGAATTGTGCAAATCTTAAAGCCGCCGATGACGAACTTAGTCTTGATAGCGAACTGGATCAAGCCAGCCCGGCAGCTCCTAATTCATCAAGTACAATCCCTGTATCAGAACAACCCACTTCTGAAGCAGCAATCGATGCCTCTCTCAACGATGCATTGAACGACCCTGCAACCACACCAGATACCGAACTCGAAGCACCGGTTGCCACCGGCGGACGAAGTGAAGTTGAGTACGAAAAAGAAGAGCTACAAGTACAAACTCTCGAGCAGGAATACGCCATGAATGGCCTGGCTTTCGGTTTTGTAGCTTACAATCATAACTATAATATCGACGCTATGATGCGCATAAATGCCTCGGATCTCGTTGATATTTCGTCAAAGAGTCCGGAATTTCAGAGTGTTGGTGCGGCTATACGATACGCGATTTTGCCATTTAGAAAAGTGGGAACAGATCTCAATGTTTCAGTGGCGTCGACTGTAAATCACGGGAACAATAATTTTTCTTCAATTACCACTTTAAAAGCCGAAGTTAATCTCGGTTACGCCTTTTATGTCGGAGACTTAATCCCTCTTTATTTTTTGGCAGGCATTGGTCATGAAATCGTAAAAGGTACCGATATTGAAGCCATCATGGTTTCCGGCGGCGCGATAGCTCAGATTGGCGGCGGATTTGGATTAGGTAAAACGATCAACCTTGAATTGTTCTATCAAGCTTCGAATCACGCTGTGAGCAGCATATATCTACAGAATGCTGCTCGCGCGGCTATAGCAGGTAACGCAACATCAGCCGAATTTAGTAATATTGAAAGCCATGTTTCTTCAAATACAATTCTCGGAAAAATTTCAATTAACTTTTAAGGGATCAGTTCCTAGTATTTAATGAATGGGAAGTATAGTCGTCGATTACTTATTGGAGCCATCACATAGTTCGGGATCCCCAAGTAAATAGTCAAGAAGTCATCGGCATCCCACGAGTCATTACATCCCGCGAAGAGGGGTGTACCGAGACCCACACAATTTGCAGCGGGCTCGCCGGTATTACCGCGGTCGGGTACCATGACAGTGCCCGCACTTGCAACGTAGGCTAAGTAATCCGGCATCGTATCCCAGTCTCTGATATAAACGCGGATTCGGTGCCTAACTTCAAATGCACCATCTAAACACTGAAGTTCAAATGGTATGTGTGCTGGAGGTATTACGTCACCGCTTCGATCATCAATCGGTTCCATAAAGTAGGGCGCGGTACTTGTTGTAACCGTATCCACAAATCCAGTGTGTGTGTGGTCTGCGAAATCGCCATAGTAGTTGGCGACGTGAATACTTGACTTTAATAAGGAGATTGGCGGTGAAATACTCGAAGGTGAAGTAACGGTCATTTTATCATTGTAACCGCCGTCCTCGACGAAATTGATAACCGGAGATGGTATTCCGTTAGCAGTGCTTGTTCCCCAGTTTGTTTTTCCGTGCCCACCAATACAGCCTCCCCAACTACCGCCCCATTTTCCTGTTTCAGTAGTTGTGGTGGTTACGCCACTTTTGTTAACGTATTTGGTAAACAATTTCTCACCCAAACAGCAGTTTGGTCCATCCGCCTTGGAGTAATCATAAGCACAAGATATTGTCTGATCTGTCGGAGTAAGTGCAAGGGAAAGCTCGGGATTTGAGGCGCATGCTACTGGGGGGCCACCGTCAAAATTGCAGGTATAATTTGCTCCGGTGATGTCACCGGACGCATTAACTGTTTGATCGACAGACATGACGATTGAAGAAGGCCCAAAGCCGACTTCATAATTATAAAACCAGTATGGCTCGGTTACTAGATACCGGCACATTTCGCCGTTCGGAACATTATACTTCATCTGGAGGCTCTTACCGTAGATATCTCCCTCGGGTAATTCGATCATGCAGGTGATATCTTCCATTGCAAGAGAGTCTTTGGAAATTCCGCATGGTGTATCAAAACCCGTTGATCCATGCACGTGGGCGATTGTGCCCTTCGACGTATCAACACCAACGTAAAAATATCCGGCGTCGTTCATTAAGCCATTTGAGGTTCCGGGCAAGACGGATGCGGGCGGCATCTCCAATGAGCACGCCACACTTTTTCCGCCACTGGCACCAAGGCAATTCCATTTATAAAGCGTTGTGGAATCTGCAATGTCTTCAAGGGTTCCGGAGTAACAGGCGTTTTCGGAAACGACAGCAATAACCGTTTCATCACCTGAAATAACCGATGCACCACAAACACCCGTGGTTGGA
>JANPPN010000246.1:0-22700 GCA_031428535.1 Bdellovibrio sp.
AGCGAATTAAGCTTGGGTAAATAGGCCGGAAAGTCTTGCGAAGAATAGATTTTATAACTCATAACGATAGAGGTAGTTTTCTTAATTCTTGTGCTTGATGTCAAGGCCGACTCAGACATAAGATACTTTCATGACTGAAAAGCCAAAAAAAGAATTATTTTATGAGCAGGGTCTCCGATTCGAATGCCAAGGTTCAGGCAAATGCTGCACCTCCCACGGCGAATTCGGCTTCGTTTTCCTCACCTTCGATGACCGCACTCGCTTCGCAAAGCACCTCAACCTCTCCTTAGCCGCCTTCCAGAAAAAATATTGCGACCAAACGTCCGAAATCTGGCACCTCAAAGAAATCAAATCCCAACCCGACTGCATCTTCCTCAAAGACAAACGTTGTTCGGTTTACGAAGCTCGCCCGAACCAGTGCCGGACATGGCCTTTTTGGCCTGAGGTTATGAATGCTAAGGCTTGGAAATCCGAAGTTCAGAGTTTTTGTCCGGGAGTCGGACAGGGGAAGGTCTGGAGTAAGGCTGAGATTGAGGCTGTGATGAGCATTGATCTTGAAAATGAGAAGAAGTTGCTGAGTGGTGGTTAGGGCTTTTCTTGGGTGAGGGTTTGTGAAGGGGAAAATTTTTTTATTTTTTAGGGGTTATTGGCAGAAGCTTGTTTTGATCGCGCTTTTGGCGGTGGCGTGTGTGGTTTTCGGGAGGTTGAGTTTTAATTCTCTTGAATATTTGATTCGGGATAATCTTCAATATCTAAATTCTACGAAGAATATTGATAAGTCATTGGTGACTTTGAGAATTAATACTTTTTCTAAACATGGTGTGCGCCACCCTCATACCGCTGAAAGTTTTAAAAGGATTGTTGAAAAACTACAAGAGTCGAAACCACGATTTATTCTAGTTATGATGGAGCCCATAGATTTAGATTCTTCGGCAAAAAATAAAAGAGAACTTTTCAATTATTTTGTATCGCAGAAAAATATATATTTGAATGCATATGAATCATCGCATGATCTTTTAACTTTCGCCAACGATCCCATTTTTAAGAACTATCCTAACTTTTTCGGAATAGAAATGTGTCTCGACTCAAAAGTCGACAGGAAGAACCGCAGAGCAATAATAAATTATAACAAAAAAGGACCACCGGAAATTATTTCTGATATTAAAAAGTTGGGATTAGTTCCTATGGATCCATCGTATTTTAAATATTCCTGGGATTTTTGGGAAACGAAGCAGGCGTATATAAAAAATTATCCTTTAGGGACATATGGATATTTGCAAACTGATGATCTTTTGGATGGGCTGATTCCAAGATCAGCTTTCGAAGACAAAATTGTTATTCTAGGAACGCACGACGAGTACACTTTTTTATCTCCTCGGTCTGTATTTAATACCTTCGTGCAGTACAGTGAAAAAAATATGAATGACTATGTTTACCCCTTCCAAGATACAGTGGCAAACATCATTAATTTTCATATAACCGGTGATTACATTAAGTTAGTCAGTTCGGTGCGCGATTTGTACTTCGTTTTTGCGATTCTCGTTTTGCTCATTTTGGCGCCTTTATCTAATTTGAAAAAGCTGTATTTTTTCTTGTCGCTTGTACCTTTGATATTAATTTTCGAAGTGGTTCTATATGCAACAAGTAGTTTTTACGTAGACGTTTCAGTGTCAATTGCGTTTTTATTTTTTGCTCAATATTTTGCTGTTCCAATTGTAATGGTCTCCATGTTTAAATCCCAGGAACAACAGAAATTAAAGGAAATAAATGATGCAAGAATCGATTCGTTTCTTTCGGTTTCTGAAAGAGTCGCTCATGACATTCGATCACCAATTTCGGCCATTAATTTGATTTTAAGTAGAGTAAATATCGAGAATAAAGAGTATAGAGAGATAATCTCGTCTTCGTTAGTTCGAATTGATGAAACTGCTGAAAAAATTCTTACTAAATATAAGGGGCCGAATGCAAATGCCAACGAAGTTTTTGAGTCAATCAACATAATTGAGTTAATTCGTTCTTCGATCGCTGAAAAGAAAATATTTAATACTAAAATTGAGTATAAACTAGTTTCAATAAATGAAGATCTATCTTTCGTTTTAGGCCACAAGTTAGAATTAGAAAGAATTATCAGCAACATCCTGGACAACTCAATATATGCGCTGAAAAATAACTCTTCAAATCCTGAAATTCTCTTCGAGTTTTGTCCCTCTAATGAAAGCTTGACGCTAAAGATTTCAGACAATGGATCTGGAATTTCTGCAGGACTCTTAACGTTACTAGGGAAAGATCGAGTAACTACTAAGGGATCCGAGAAGGGCAACGGAATGGCATTGCTTCATGCAAAGAGAGCGATAGAACGAATGAATGGAGTATTTAAACTTTCCTCAGTTGAATCTGAAAGAACAACAGTTAGCATAACTTTAAAATTCGCTAGGTTTTCTGATACCAAGTAAAGTGGCCGGTTTTTTGCTAAATGTAGGAAAAGAGAAGCAAAAGAAGACCAAATGGAATTAAGACGTTTTAAAGACATTATAGCAGTTAAAAATGGCACCGCTGACGATAGTATTGTCGCCTTCCATGCTTTTAACATGGAAGTTGCTGAGGTTAGCCCAGAGTCCTTTCAAGAAATGTCCCCTATTACCTTGGAAGATGGAGCTGTTCCAGCTGAGAAGGCCTTGTTGGATCTAGAAGCTTTCTCTGCATTAAATGATTGGAATTCAGAACAAAACCTTAATTCAAAATCCGGAAAGATTGAGTTTGGGATTCGCAGTCTTACGTTAAATATAAATCAAATATGTAATCTGAAATGCGCATATTGCGCTGCCGGAGGCGATGGTACCTACGGCGAGCCTACCAATCAGATTTCTGTTGAAAAAACTTTGCCGCAGCTTAAATTCTTTCTTTCTAAATTAAAGCCTGGCTCTAAATTTGCCATTTCGTTTGTGGGTGGCGAGCCGCTTTTGCATCCATTGGCAATAAAGGCAATTTATGAATATTTAACTACTGAGTGCCTATCCAGAAATATTACTCCAATTATGAAAATTGTTACCAATGGGACATTGATCAAGGGTGAAACTTTAGAAATTCTTAGATCAATGAAAATTAATTTGACGATTAGTTTCGACGGCATAAAAGAATTTAATGATCTCGTTCGACCATCAAAAGATGGCACAAGCACAACAGATAAGATTCTCGAAGGCCTTGCAGAGCTATCTAGAAACCGCGGACTCCTTCAATCTGTTAGCTTTTCTGCAATCACTTCAGAAGGAAATGAGGATTTAGTAACTAACTACCATTATTTTAAATCTTTAAACCCTGATTATATTGAGTTCATATTTGCTAATGACGAAAAGTCTAATAATTTGCAAAATAAATTTATTGCACAAATTAACGAAATTGCAAAGTTTGCCTGGGATTCAGGGGGCGAAAAAGAACTTAGAAAAATATCGATTTTTGACCATTATTTTAAGATGCTAGACAGCCAACAACGAATCGAGAACCACTGTGGGGCTGGGAAAAGTTACCTTATGGTTGATGCCAAAAATCGCCTCTACAGTTGTGTTTGGGACGCTAATAGCAAAAAGGATTTGGTAGGGCAAAATGAACAGCTAGACTCTGAAGCACTCGCTAAGTACTCAAAACCACTAATAGAACTTAATAATTGTCAGAGTTGTTGGGCCCGCCATTTGTGCGGAGGGGGATGTATGCACATCAACAAATCCCATTCGGGTGATAGACATCAAAAAAATATTTTATTCTGCGAACGCACAAGAAGCTTGATTTTAACCGCCCTTTTGTATTACAAAAGAGCTAGAGCTGCTAATGCTTAAGGCAGAAATTAAGGAATTTATGAAAAAAGCTCATGTTAAGAAAATTAAACCAGTTAAACAGGATTCGCTGCAGCTTTCGGCAGGTCCCTGTGTTCCTGCCATTAATCCTCCCGTAAATTAGTAACTTAAAAGTTGCTGTCAAAATGAATGCATTTTTTGTTAAGCTATTAAGGTTAACTAATAAGATACCCATTATCTGTTACAAGATTTTTTTTGCTGTAGTTGCGTCATTTATAATAACCTCATTTAAATTTGATTTAATTGAATTTTATCTTTTCGATTTAAGAACTTCCGCAAAAGCATTATTGGGTATGTCTAAAATTGAAAGTCCTAAAATTGCTTTTATTTACATCAACTCAAAAACAATTGAAAAGCACAACGGCAACCCAAGCTTTATTACTCATCAAAAATTTTTGGAAAAACTATCTCGCATCACTGATAGCCAAATTCTTTATAACTTTAGACTGGATGAAAAGCAGTTTATTGAAATCAAGGGGAGTTACGAAGAAAAATTCAGTTTCAATAAGTATGTAAAGACCTTAAACAATGTTTTTTTCATCACAGAAGACATGGCTTTAAAGGGCCAGGAAAATGAATTGTTTCTAAATATTCCTTTGCAAGACCTTAAGATGAAATCCGCGCCAACAACTAGTGATAACAAGTTTAATTCGAAAAATCCGATAAGTAGAAGGATAATCGTAAGTTACGAAAACCAACCCCTCTTTCATCAAAACATTGCCGCAATTTACAATAATGAAATCTCTGATTTAAATAAAATAAAAGGGAAATTTGAACACATTGGAACAGACCAAGTTTATATCACTTTTTATCAACAAAATTCATTTCCCGCTTATACTTTCGACGACATTCTAGAAGAAAGAGTTCCAGTGGATCTCTTAAGAAATAGAATTATTATCGTGGGAATGCACACCAACAAGCACATAGAGGACTATGTCGCCACGCCATACTCCTATGACACGGCAGATTTGATTACAAAGTCTGAACTTCACGCAAATATGATTCAGACACTAATAAACAATGATGCTCCTCGCAAAGTGCCGCAACCAATAAATATTTTGATTACAACTCTTATCTCAATCCTCACAGTTTACGTCGCATTGTCGGTAAAGCCCTCTAAAGGCATAACTATTTTGCTTTCAACATTTTTGGGGTTTGGTCTGTTTTCTACAATGTTGCTTGCATTTTTCGACCTATGGATCGATATGGCCCACCCCTTCCTCGCTATCTTCCTCTGCTACTACTTCTTCATCCCCTACCGCCTTATCATCGAAAATCGCCGAAGTTGGGAGTACCTCCAGAAAAACAAGCTCCTAAGTCAGGTCGAAGAGCTTAAGACCAACTTCATTTCCATGATGTCGCACGACCTGAAAACGCCAATCGCGCGTATACAGGGCATGACGGAGGTTATTCTTAAAGACAATGTTATGCTCAGCTCGGTTCAACGAGAGGCCGTAGACACCATTAAGGGCAGTTCTGACGACCTTTTAAAGTTTATTAACTCGATTTTGCAATATGGCCGCATCGAAAGCCAGGGCGTCGATCTTCATAAGCAGTCGAAAGACATCAATCAACTGCTGCAGGACGTGATCAAGAAGCATGAGTTTTTGGCGCGAGTTAAAAAGATCAAAATCGTTACCGAGCTCGAGCCCATGTTCCCGGTACCCGTGGACTCTGATCTGATTAAGCAGGTCTTTTCGAATCTGATCGAGAACGCCATCAAGTATAGCGTTGAGGACTCTCTGGTGACAGTTAAGTCGCGGGAGGAAGGTAATACGGTGCTGATTGAGGTTATCGATATGGGTATGGGCATTCCGGAAGAGGACCTTCCGAATATTTTTATGAAGTTTTTTAGAAGTCATAACGTTAAGACCTCGACGATTAAGGGTACGGGGCTGGGCCTGTATTTGGCGCATTACTTTGTGACTTTGCATAAGGGCGAGCTGACGGTGGTCAGTGAAACTCAAAAAGGTTCTAAATTTACGGTAAGTTTGCCTTTGAACTCGTAGTTTTTTTCTCGATCGAGCAGCGTAAAATTGTTTTACAGGTACAAATTTCAAAAAGTGTCAGAAAAATAACAGGCGAATCTTTTTCACGGGTGAGCTATATTTCACGAGTCTAAAAACGTCCGGAGGTATTTATGCTGAAAGTTCTTGTTGTTGATGATGACCAGGCCCTACGTCTGTCGGTTCGGTCAGCATTGGAAAATGTTAAAAAATTCAGTATTGAAGAAGCTTTCGATGGCGTCAACGCACTCGAGAAAATCAAAGCGGCACCGGCAGGTCAACGCGCGTTTGATATTGTTATTTTAGATGTGGATATGCCCCGAAAGAATGGTTTGGCGGCGTTGAAAGAGATTAAAGAGATTGATCCGGGTATTATTGTTTTGATTTTAACTGCGCATGCTACGGTTGAAGTTGCGGTGCAAGCGGTTCGTGATGGCGCTTATAATTTTCTCTCAAAACCGATTTCCAGTGATGAGCTGATTAATTTGATCGATAAGGCCATAAATGCCCACACGTTGATTTCGAATCTGGCGGTATCGTCGCCGGTGTTTGTGGATGAAGGCCGTAAGATTATCGGTAATACGTCGCAAATGCAGAAAGTTTTCAATGTTATTCATAAGTTGGCAAAAGTTGATACGCCGGTATTAGTGCGGGGTGCTTCAGGTACTGGTAAAGAGCTGGTGGCTAAGGCCATCCATTTTAATTCGGCCCGAAAAGATGAAAAGTTTGTTGCGATCAACTGTTCGGCAATTCCTGAAAATTTGTTTGAATCAGAACTGTTCGGGCACGAAAAAGGTTCGTTTACCGGTGCAAGCGAAAGAAAAATCGGTAAGTTTCAATATGCTGAAGGCGGAACTCTGTTTTTAGACGAGTGCGGCGATATGCCGCAGTTGATGCAGGTAAAGCTTCTGCGGGTGTTGCAGGAAAAACTGTTTACACCAGTGGGATCAAACCGAGAGATTCAAACGAATGTTCGGATTATCGCAGCAACCAACCGCCCGCTTGAAGAAATGATGAAAACCGGTAATTTCAGAGAAGATTTGTTTTATCGGTTGAACGTTGTGCCCATTTATTTGCCTCAGTTGAATGACCGAAAAGATGATCTTGAAGTTCTGATCCATATTTTTATGCGTAAGTTCAATCAGGTGCATTGTAAGAAGTTGACGAGCATCAGTGGCGAGGCGTTGTCGGTTTTGAAGCGTTACAACTGGCCGGGTAATATCCGTGAATTAGAGAATGTTATTGAGCATGCTTTTGTGCTTGAATCTTCAAACGCGATATCATTAGGAAGCCTGCCAGAAGCAGTTCTTGAGTACGTTGGAGTGAGCCTTGTTGATTCGATGCAGTTGATAAGTAGTCAATCAGAAAATATGAAAAAATCTGCTCAGAGCTTCAGCGATGGCGAAATCAATTCTGAAAATGATTTTGATATTGACTCTAGTGATTCAGAACTAGCCGATGAAAACATGGACGATATTTTTGACGAAGATATCAGCATTGCTTTTCCGAGCAATGGACTTCTGGATTTTAATGCCCAAAAAGAAGATTTTGAAAAGCAGTTTATAATCAAGGCTTTAAAGACTTTTAAAGGGCGAATTAATCAGACTGCAATTCACGCCAATATTCCGAAAAAGACGTTATTACGTAAAATAGAAAAATACGGGATCGTGGCGAAAGAATATGCAGAGCCTAAAAACTAGCAGCATTATTTATCCTTAAAATTTAGAATATTTTTTATGTCCGACGATGTTGTTGACTCACTGAAACAGGCTCGTTAGCGTTACCGTCCCATGACAGTTAACCCGCTACCTCCTCAAGCATTTACCAAAGAAACTTTGCAAAAAGCGTATAGCTGGCTATTGAATCAGAGCCCTTCCGTTAAGGATTTGGCGACGACTCAGGATATGTTGGTGAGCTTATATTTGAAGGCGCAAAGAAGTGGCGAGGCCTCGCTGGATACTCTGAGTATTCAGAATTTTAAGCAAGAGCTGAAAAATCTGGCGTCGATGATGGGCGATTTGCACACACCGCAGGCGCAAGCTCCGATTCAGGCTCAGTCGCAGTCGCAGACACAGGCTCCGTCAGCTGCACAAAATAGAAATACTACTCAAGGCGGTCTTTCTGGGCTGACTCAGACAATCAAGGAAGCGGCAGCTCATCCTGCAAGTATTCGGCAAAATGACAATGGATCAAGTTCGAATAATAACCTCGGGCAATTGGATTTGCAGTCGTTGCAGATGTTAACCGAAGTGCGACAGTTTTTGAATTTGAGTTCGGATATTGAAGCGTTACGCGCGTTGATTACACTCGGTTACAAACAAATTAAAAAAATAAATTAATACAATCGAAGATTAAGCAAAGTTCAAGTCAGTTCAGGCTACTTGCCGGTTCGAACAGCAAGGTTGATTGAGCCCCAGCCGCTTTGTACGCATATTTTCATGACTTTTTTGACGAGTTCGAGTTTTAAATTTTCATCGGCTTGAATGTTAATCTGGCCTTTGAAGGGTTCTCCGACTTTAAGATTCTGCGAGAGACTGAGCTTCAAGGAATTCAGGGCGGTAATGATCTGGGCCAGGTCGCCATGGATGTTGGCAGACAGGCTCAGGGCCTCAGCGCCGGGTAATTTTTCGGTCTCGAGGATGATTTCGTTGCTGTTGAGCGAAAGCAGCGGAGAGCTCTGCAGGGGCCTACCGTTGGATGCGAGCGGCAGCTTGACGCCTTTAGGAATAAAAAAACTTTCGCCATCGGTAGAGAAATTCATCAGCAGAAAAATAACCAGAATGGTAAACATGTCGATCAAACTGACAAGCGGCAATTCAGGTACGGCCGATTTTTTTCCGTGATAATTTCTTTTTTTACGTAAAAAATGTAAATCGTACTTGGGTTGCAAATGATAACCGGGTTTTCCGATTGTGGTTTTAGACTTGGACATTATTTTAATTTTAAGTTCAATTTCCAACGCGGGCAATCCGGTAGCCGAAAAGCCCGACAAAAGTGAAGCCTGTCTCAGAATAGGACAAATTTTATAGTCTGGTCTGAATTGCCGATCAGTAGAATATGAAAACACTTTTTGTACTACTTTGCGGGCTTTTTCTGGTTGCGGTTGCAAAGGCGCAGAAGGCCGGCGGCTCGACCATCAATAAGAAACTGAACCTGGAAGACATTACCGTAAAGGGTGACCTGCTGAGTGACGACCGCATGAGTTTTGTGAGACGGCAGCGGCAAGAGCTGAAAAATAGAATTCGCTTCAGAACAAATTTCAGAGCTGAGATTTTACAGGAACATAAAAATTAATTGTTTTCAACACTATAAAAACTAATTTGTGCTGATCGAAGGTCCGATGTAATTTTCTTCGATGAGGACGTCCATGGCCTGAATCAGGAGTTTATAAGGCACCTGTGATTCGGAGTTGATGGTGATATCCAGTTTGTCTGGATATATTCTTTTCCATTCTTTGAGAATGACCTTGATGGATTTTTTGTCGAGTTGGCCTGCGTTTGAGCCTACCGCTTTCATGTCTTTGCCGGCGGTCATTTCCAGGCGATTGTCGAATATCTTAATGCTGAGGTCAATCTTGTTGGGATCTGCCGGATTCGGATTGAAGGAGTCTTCACTGGGCGGAGTTGTTGTAGAATTGGTAGTAATAACACTGACCTGCTGCCAGACCGCAGTGATCAAAAGAAAGCAGATCAGCGTTGAAAGCAGATCGATATACGGAACTAAATTGATCTCGGCATTTGCACTTCGCCTGTCGCTGCCACCGCCACCGCCACCCGCCATATTATCCTTCTATCGTTACTTGAATTTCTGTCTGTTCGAAATAATAAAATTGAGTGTTTGAACTGCAACCTCATGAATATCGTCGACTGTTTCAGTGGCGCGGGTCTGAATGTAACCGTAAACGGCGAGCAATGGAATAGCGACAAAAAGACCGAAAGCCGTACAGTTCATCGCAAGTGCGATTGAATTTGAAAGCATCACGGCTTTTTGTTCAGGACTGGCTCCGGCGGCAGCTTTAAAGGCCCCGATCAAACCGGCAATTGTTCCGAGGAGACCGATTAAAGTTGCAAGATTCGACATCAGCGCAAGTAAGCTTGTGCGCTTTTCAATGCGCGGAATTTCGCGAAGTGCTACGGCATCCATCGCGGTTTGGACTTCTTCGGCTGACTTACTGTTGACCACCGCAACCAATCCGGCCTTTACGATGTTTGTTAAAGGACTTTCCATCTGCATACAAACCTGAATTGCGGCAGGTAAATTGCCTTTTAAGATCTGTTGATTAACGCGATTCATGAAATCGTCTTTATCAAGACTTGAAGCTTTGTGAACATAAAGAAGTCTTTCAGCAGCAATTCCCAAACCCAAAAACGAGGTAAGTGCAATCATCCACATGAACAGCGGTTCGTGCTTAAAGTTCTCTAATATCGAGGCAAAAATTTCCAAACTAAAGCTCCCTTATTAATGACTTTTTATACTGTCTTATTTTAGGCCGCCGGATAGCATTGTACAATTGTGAAAGTCTTTAAGGCTATTCAGCTCAGACCTTCGTCACGATGCGCGAAATAAACATCTTAACCTAATAGAAATTGTTAAGTTTTTGCGAAATTGTATCGACTAGACTTTGGTAGGAGATCCTGAACGCAGCTGGAATTCCTTTAAGGTCGATGCGTAATGAAAAGGGTGTGCTTGTTTTGGGAACTCGAGGTAAGCGAAATGTGAAGCCGCCGTATGGGTATTACATCTTAAGTAAGCCAGATTTTTTTGCAGCAGCTAGATGATAAAGCTCAATCTGATAAAAATTAAACTCTTCAAAAGCAGTGTAAATAAATTTAATAACGTGATCATTTGTACTTTTTTTAGCTATATCAAAAATTTTTTCCCAAGTAGGTAACGTTGTTGGTTGTGCGACAGGTTTTGCGAGCTTCGGACAACCGATCGTCATATATCCAGCGCATATTGCCTGAAAAAGAAAAAAACAAGCGTCTTAAGGATTCTCGAGGTATTTAGATAAGACTCTTAGAGCATGAACTGAAGTAACAAAATGGAGTGCAGTGAAATCATCATTAGTAGAAAGATACATAACCAAAACCAATTCGCTCAGATTGCTTATGGTAATTTTCGAAATTCTATTTTCCTGAAAAAAATGGCTAAAGGATTTGGCTTCAGAGGCATTCTTCAGACGCTTATAAACATTTTCTCCTAATATCGAAGTAGGGTGTGTAACATTAATTTTTTTCAAATTTTTAATTGCGGATATTAAATCTATACCGAGATCGGAAGAGCCAAGCGTGACTGATCCAAGTTCTTGATAGGCCATGCACCACGAAGAGAGTGCCTCCGCGACTTCCCAGTCGCTGTCGATCTCCACCGCATAAGCCAGTCTTATAAGTGGATGAAAAGCGCCACCACTGAGGCCCGCAATGAGCAGAGGAAGGTAATTAGCTAGGCAGCCCTTTCTACCTAGCACATTCAGTTCATTCGCAAAAAAATAATGGTAAGCGCTATTATACTTATGGTGGCCTAGAAAAGTTTTCCAATTTTTAGAATCGATTAAAATAGAATCTTTTGATTGAGGCTCTAGATTTATAATATATGATTTATAAAATTGAATTAATTGACTTTCGCTTGCACCCACTTTGTGAAGCGCAAATAAAGCCATCGGCAGGTGATTCGAAAGTTTATCATCGTATTCGGCTGAAAAATCCTGAGATTGGATGATAAGTTCACTGAAGCTCATATTATTTGACCAAATTTTTATGATTTTTATTGAGCCATACTAAAACGTCGACTTTCAGCTCATTGCAGAACTGCATAATTTCCAATACTTCATCTTCGCTGACGTTTCCTGCAAAGTCATATTCAGTTTCGTTACGCTTTTTACGACATGTATCTAGATAATCAGCGTCAGACTTATACTTTTCGCCAAGAATTAAGGTCAAAGATTGAAGTGTTCGGTAGTGAGCTAGATTTTTTTCAGGACGGTATCCTGAACTGTGAAGTAGAATGGTACAAAGCTTAAGCGCTGCATTGTAGGCAATTCCAAACTTCCAATCGTCAGAAAGCCCTTTTGCTGAAGCATCTTTCAAATCACGCTCAATAATTTCTAAAAGATTTGCAATTTCTTCTTTGGATGATTTGTGTGTACGAAGCCATCCATTTTTTGCCCAATCAGCTAAGGACATCTTCATCTCCAATCAGAAATATTTTTTCACTGATAAGAACGCTTTTTAAAAAATGATCTTTTTTCTTTAATTTTTCTTTCCACGCCTTTAATGAATACGTATGTGGATTAATTTCTCGTTCAGTCTGTTCGGTTATTTTTTTGAATAGTGAAGATAAAGTTCTCTGTCCGACATTGCCAATAATGATAAGATCGATATCGCTATGCGATTTCTCTTCACCTTTTGCAAAAGAGCCAAATACAAAGGCGCAGTCGATTTCTTTTATTGAACTCAATGCTTCTTTGAGCTTTTCGACGATGCCTGATGTTTTTTCAACAAGACCGCAAATTTCTTTATAAAGTGGATGTGTTGTGTTCGCTGTATAATAAAGCCGATTGCCGTCTCGCTCGGGGACCACTAGATCTAACTCTTTAAGGTGTGAAATTTCTTTTTGTATTGTTCCGATAGATAATTGCGATCGTCTTTGTAGATCTCGCAAATGAATGGCCGTTTTATTTCCGTTAAATAGAAGGCGAAATATTTCGGCGCGAACTTGACTTGAAAGGAGCTGGGCTAATATGTTCATATGTATGTTTATAGCATACAATTGTATGTCTATAGCGTACATATCGGTTTTTATGATAAGTAAAATACTGGATTTAGGGCTGGATTATTGGCATTCGACTCTTCCAGGAAGGTCCAAGCCACTCAATAGGCAATTGCTAGAGCCTGCCGAACGGGAACCCCACAGAAGGATTTGTTACTTCGCCATTGGCCGCACTCGGAAATTTAATTGATTTAATAACACCCGAAACGCAGTCGCCGAGCTGTTCGCCGCCTGCCACTGAATTTTTCTTGATGTCGACATTGCCTACACTGCCCGACTTTGAAATGTTCCACTCAAATTCGATCCGGCCCGAAAGATTAGGATCAGACAGCAATGAACGTTCATAGCACGACTGAATTTTTCCGAGATAAGCCTGTAGCGCCTTTAATACCTGATCGCGGCTTAAACCTTCGGTTTTTCCGCTGGCGTTAACAGACGATAACATCGGCTTACCGACAACTCCGCCAACGACTCCGCGTTTACCAGTGCCGGTGCCGAGGCCTTCAGTACCATAGCCAGTACCGCCGACTTTCGTTTTGGTTTTTATCGGGCCGCCCGAGTTGGCGCTGTTGCTTGCTGCGGCACCGGCTGTCTGACTTTGCAGATCATTCGTAATGGAAGTTGTGCCGATTTCGCTTGTTGTCTGAGTATTGGTATTTGCCGCGATATTAACATTCGCAGGCACCGGTTTGTTGCTTTTTGCATCAAGCTTCAGGCCGCCCATTGCGGCCAGGGCCCCGAGCTTGCTGATGTCTACGGGCTTTGGCGGCGGCGGTGCCGGCTTCACAACAACGGGTATTGGTTTGGCAACCGGGCCCGAAGGCTTATTGTCGGCCTTTGGATTACCCGCAGATGGAGGCACGACGATTGGTTTCGCCACTTGCTCGGTTTTCTGAACAGGTTTCGGCGGGGGCAGTTTCACCGGTGGTGCTTTTTTAACAGGTGGCTCAGGTTTTTTTACGATCTTTGGTTTCGGAGGTTCCGGTTTTTTAATTGGCGGCGGTGGCTCTGGTTTTTTTTCTGGCTCGGGTTCTGGCTTTGGAGGCTCGGGCGGCGGCTCGGGGTTTTTTTCTTCGGGCAGTGGAATCGGTTTTTCTTCAACAATCAGTTTAGCAATACGTTCCGGATCATTTTTCACTCTCAGTTGAAGTTTTTCTTTCGGAATCATCATCATCAACATCGCGAGCAGAAAATGTAAACCGAAAGATCCCAAAATCGCAAACTTGACCAACATGTCCGGATTGAAAAATTTTTTCTTGTCTAAATCGGTGGCCGAAGGCACGTATCTGAAATAAAGCTGGGTATTTTCGTCAATTTCAACCCGAAGCACATCATAAAATGAAATCTGAATCTGCAGGCTGTTCTGATTTTCGGTTAGGCGTTTTTCTTTAAGTAACTGTTCTTTCGAAAGAAAAATTTTCCCGCGGATTGCAAACACGTTCAGATTTTTTGGAACTTGAAAAATGGCTTCCTGAAAATCATATTTACTCAGCGACCAACGCAACGGCACCGATGGAATATGGATTGAATCATCATAATTTGGGCCGACGATGATTGTTTCACGATAGCCGAATTCCTGAATATTGTAGATCTGTTCATTCCAGAGCACAAGTGATTCGATTTTTTTACTGGGAAACTTTGTTGAACTTTCGTGTTGTCGGGTCATTTGCTCGATAAAATTACGGTCGATCATCGCCGAAAAGGTGTCGGGCGAGCGAATATCTGAATTTTCGGCTGCAGCTTTGCTGAAGGCCGCTTCAACCTTAAGTGCGATCCTCGAAAGCGTCAGTTCATGGCCGGGCTCTAATTCCCGCTCGAGTATTTCAGGAGGGACTTCGCCTTTAGCGGGTGCCGCCACACTTTTTGCGGGCCGCGCAACCTTTTCGGGCGTAACAATCTGAATGATGATTTTCCCGATGCGGATATGAGTCTCATTTGTTACACGGGTTTTTACGATAATCCGCTCGTTATCAACATAAGTTCCGTTTGAAGAACCCATATCCAAAACAAATACACGCCCTTGCTCAAGCAGAATCTGCAAATGTTTTCTTGAAATTGAACGATCTTCAATAATGAGATCAACACCGGCTTCGCGCCCAACGGTAACCTCATCTTTGTCGAATTTATTCTCAAAAAACTGATTGCCGTCCTGAAATAGCCTGATCGTGAATTCCGTTGATTTAACCTGCTCTAATCCGCTCATTTACAAAACTTCTTCTATCCAAGGATGTACTTTTAAGTACTGTTTTTTGTTTGCCGGCAGTTTGCCGGAAATTTGAGAGTACATCTGCGCAAAACCGAATTTCTTATACATCGAAGCCAATCCCAGTTGACTCAGTCCGGCGGTTTTTTCAAGTTCGAGCGCCGACTTGAAGTAATTTTTGGCTCTTTCAAAATCCTGATAATACATTTCAATCACGCCGAGCCACGAAAGTGCTTCGGCATTCTGTGGTTTCATTTCGAGGTAGCGGTTAAACGCCAGTTTCGCCATTCCGAAATCCTGGTTTCGCATATAAATCTGCCCGAGCTTATTGATCAGTTCAGGTTGATCCGGTTTGTCGAGCAAAGACTGACGGATCCCCTGAACTTCGGCGCTGGCTTTTGCCGCGCCTGCAGGCTTTCGGACTTTTACTTCATCAATGGCTTCATCAACTATATAATCTCCGTTTGAACGGCAACCTTTTACGAACAAAGTGAACACTTCGAATTTTTCGGCATTGCTGAGGCAGGATTTAAAATACTGCGCTGATTTATTACGGTATTCATCGGATTGGCCCTGAATCGCCTGCTTATAGGCCGCCACTACTTCCGGAGTAAGCCCCGCCGGAATCGGTGCCTGTAATAAAAACTCTGAAAATTCCCGGTAAGACTGGCCCAGCTCATACAATGAACCGATGACCCATTTTCCGTTACCGTACGCGATAACTTTATCATAGTACTGATTCAGCACTTGAAGTTTTTCGCCTTTGAGTTTTGTAATGGCACCATCGTCGCCACGCCCGAATTTAAGTTGTTTGTAATCCTTCAAGGCTTCACTCGATCTTAAATAAAGAGAATGGGCCGAAATCGTACGTTCTTCCTCATTTTTCGGCGCAAACGTCAGCACCTTATCGAAGTAAGGAATTGCGGATTTTTTTTCACCGAGGCGCACCAGGCTTAAACCGGTGTAGTAAGTTGAAAGTATGCCCGGTGAATCCTGACTTGCCGCCAGTTGATTCAGTTGCTTCCATTTTTTGCTTTTTGAAAGTAAATCGGCAAGCTTCGGAAAGCCTGTGCCGACCTTTCGATAATGTTCATAAGCTGTGTCGTATTCGCCCTGATTTTCCCGCAAAACCGCCGCGCTTTTTAGCAGCGTGGTCGAAAGCGGATCTTTCGGGTAAAGTAAAATAAACTTTTCGAAGTAATCAGCTGCCCGGTCGAAATCCCCGCTTTGAATCGCAATCTGGCCTAAGCCGCCAACCACTTCTTTTGCGTACTTAGAGTCACTGTGCTTGCTCAGGAGCTGCTCACCCGCGCTGTAAACCAGCGGATCTTTTTTCTTTTTGAAGTTGTTGTACGCTTCATAAATTGCAAGGTCGCCGATTGAACTGCCTTTGTATTTCTGCCCCATTGCCAGCAGCTTTTTTGCGTAATCACGACTGCGCGGATCGCCGACTTTATCTTCTAACGTGCGGAACTGCGCCTGCTTGATGATTTCAGCAATGTCTTTTCTGAACTCGCCATCATCCGCCGCTGGCGCACGCCCCTTCAGAATACTCTGTCCGAATTTGATCAGGCCTTTGTAATCTTCGCGCTGATTATAAGTATCCAGAATCAGATGAATTGAAGCCTTCGATTTTTCATGCGAAGGATTCGCCTGAATAAATTTCTGAAATTCTGCAACGGCAAGGTCAAATTTCCGCTCATCGTAATAAATTTTTGCAATATTGAATTTAATGTCTTTTGCTATCCATGCTGTCGGATTATTTTTAATGAAAGTCTGGCCCATATCCCGATACCCGGAACGCGATTCTTCGATTTCCAGCCGGCTGAGTTTTTCCTGGTTCAGCAGAGATTCTCCATACGCTTTGATTGCCGACTGCAGAAGCGCCGGCGTATTTTTTCGCTTGTAGGCCTGCTCGTAATAATACCCGGCCCGGGCAAACTCAGACCGCGTAAAATAAATCTCGGCCAGATTGGTGGCAACATCCGGATAGAATTTACTTTTCGGAAACAGCACCAGATAGTCTTCATAAATATTGATCGTCAGTTTGAACAGATCGGCCGACTTCGTTTCAACGGCTTGTTTGTTCAGGGCGGTAGAAAGATCGCGCAGATAAATTTCGAAGTTATTTTCGGAGTTTTTTTTGTCCGTTGCTGAAACTGTGCTGGAGCTTCTGATCTGCGACATTGTAATTGAAATAATCTTGATCATTTTTTCGGTATTAAACGGCTTTTTCGATTTCTTGTAAGAATCGTAAAAACTGTTTATCGCGTTGATCTTCACATCAAGATCGTAAGAAATTTCAATCAACCGTGCAAAAACCGGCACGGCCGCTTCATGCCGCTCTTTAGTAGCTAACCTCTTACCGAGTTTACTCAAAACCTGGGTTAAAGAAACCCGGTCGGGGCTCAAACCTTCAAAATAGATCGAAGCTTTTTGTCGCTCCGGTGAAAGCGTTTCGATCTCGGAGTAAGGCCAGACCATCGCCATCAAAGTGTCACGTTTGATGTCGGTCGACTTCAGTTCTTCTGAAAGGCCGGCACCATCATCGGTTTCTGAATCTACCAATAGCACACTCTCAAAAATATTCAGCGCCTGATCAAATTTGTCGAGATTGATATAACACCAGCCCATTTTATACTTTGCAAAGGGCACGTAGGGATTGGTCGGCCGATCAAGTATCTTCTGATAAATTTCAATAGAAAGATTGAATTCTTTTTTTCGTTCGAAGAAGTAATCGCCCATGCGCAACTGGCTTTCCTCCCAGTATTTCGATTTCGGAAAGTCTTTGGTAATTTTTATAAATGTATTAACCATGTCTTCGATCTGGCCCAATTCGCGATAGCTCATCGCAATATTGAAAAAGGCCTTATCAACATTTTCATCCTTTGAGTAATTTTCGGTAAAACGGGTATAGGTTTCAATCGCCTGCTTTTTAATTTTTCGACTGGCAGTTAAATCGAGCTCTTCAAATTTTTTGTTCGGGAATTTCATTTTTTCTTCTTCGTACAACAAACGGCTTTTTTCGTGGTACAAATCCGCCAGTACAAAATAAAGGTCAGGCAAAAATGAAATATCGCCTACTTCTTTCATTTTTTCTTTAGTGATTTTTATGGATTTATCGACGGTTAGAATGTCGTTGGTAATCTGGCGCAGAGTCACTTTCTGCGCATGCCCGGGCAACGTAAACATTGCGGTCAAAAACAAAATGCTGCTGAAAATAAAAAAATTATTCAGCTTTCTGACATTTTGATTTAACAAGGACACGCAGGTTCTCAAGTTCATCCAGCCACATTTCTCCCATATATAACCAGTATAAGCGGTCAAAGGTCATCAAGGGAATAGCCTCAGGTCTATAATTTAATTCTATATCTGATCTTCTGAGTCTCAGGCTATCCACGCGCGTTTGGTAGTCTAGGAAGTTGATCTGCTCATTCCAGTCGAGCATTTCGTCGGCGGTTTTCCGAATCTGCTCATTCAGTTTCAGGCTGATGATGTCCTGCAACTGGCGATCCTTAAGCCTGACTTTAGTCTGGAGTTCGTTCAGCAGGTCTCCCGACGGAAATATTTTTTTGATCCAGTTGAAGTCGCGTCTTAAACCCCCGATAAACCCCGCGTAACTTTTCAGATTTGGCTTCATCAGCGAAAGCTGTAGCAAAATTTCATTTTTAGCGAGATCCTTGCGGTTTTTTATATCGTCAATTGCGGCACGGTACTTTTTATCAAACGCTTTCTTAACAACAAAAACCTCATCGTAATGACACAATTCTTTGTAGATCAGCATTTTCAGGATGTCCGTTTCGGGTGTTCTGCTCGATGCGAATAACTGATTGTCGAGTGCGGTTAACAGACCGAGCGATTTTGAATAATGTTTCAGGTAATATTTAGTCCAGGCCCGTTCAAGCAGAATGAAACCGCGGTCGTCCTGTTCAAACTGCAGCTCTTTCAGCAGGTCGAACGATTTTTGAAATTCGCCCTTTTCGAAAATCAACCGCGCAAATTGCCGCTTAGCTTTTTTTCGCAGGTAATCCGACGCCAGCTCGTTGTCTTTTAACCCTTCAAAAAGCTTGAGTGAATTATCAAAGCGATCATTGTAAAGTTCATACAGGGCTTTGTCGTAGTCGAGCCGGAAGGCCCATTCTGTATTCGGAAGAATTCCTTTTTGGGCAATTTTTTCCCATTTGACAAAACCCTGCTGTCGAAAGCTCTGAAAAAATGCATAAGCCAGAAAGCCCTTTAATTCATGCGGAATTTTTTTGCTATCAAGGTTAATATCCTGCTCAATAATTGTTTCGCCGACAATCAGCTCGTCAAAAAGTGAATTCTTCTTGATAATTTCTTCCATCAGAAAGTAAGCCCGCAAGGCCTGATTACTTAGCGGAAAAATTTTTGTAATCTCGTGGGTCAGAATGAAGGCTAAGTAAGGATGATCGGTTCTGACGGCGGCTTCCGCGACGGCCAGGTAAACCTCGGCTTTTTCGATGGATTTAATTTTTTTGATATTTTCATTTCCGGCAAGCAACATCACACCTTCAAATTGGTTATTCAAGAGCAGGTCTTCAACCTGTTTCCAGAATTCGTTACGCGCCGACTGATACCGAAAAGGATCGGCCTTTTCAAACGGATTCTGTTCAAACTTAACCTGCGCGTTCAGAAGCGAGATCGCCAGAAAAACGAAGACAAAAACAAGCTTATTCACTATCACCCCAGGCAAATACCATTCCGATAGAAATCGTCAATTGATTCTGAATATAGCTGCTTTCTTTGAAAAAATTAACATAAGCCACGTCAAAATTAACGGCTTTATTTTTTCCGAAATAAAAATTCTGCCCATAGCCGAAAGACACAAACATCGGCTTTTCAATCTGGTAGTCTGAAATACCTGCCGAAACACTGAGAAACGTGCGCGAATGAATAAGATAGGAATTAAACAGAATACTCTTCGAGTAAAAGGGTACATAATGGTAACCGGTCTTAACCATGTATTTCAGCACCGGAAAAATTTCAGCCTGCTTATTGTAAAGTTCGATTGCGGTACTTTTAAGGCCTGAGGGCAGCTCAATGAAGTAATAGCCGGATATAACTTCCCAGCCATGATTCGGATTATCAAGCCGCAGATAGGAAGCCCCCACGCCCAGATGTTTGTTAAAAGCGCCAATCGGAAAATAGGCCAGCTTCAGGGCAAACTCTCCGGTTGAAGGATAAAGCCTGTTATAGATCGGGGTTGCTTCGGGTAGATCGTAAACGTCTTTTGCCCGTGCAACATTGAACAGCGCGAAGCTCAGAACAACAAACAGGATGTAATTATTCTTCATCCAACACCTGTTTGTTTTTTGCTTCCTGCATAAAATTATATGTCAGTACGAGGCCTAACGACAAATTTGGGCGCAATTCTCCACCGAGAAAAGTTTTATGTCGGACATCGAGTTTGAAGTTGAAACCCTCTTGCCCGATGAAGCGTGTAATAAAGCCGACTTCGAACATGTTGGCATTCAGGGCCCGCTCCCAGCGTGAAACTCCGGCACCGGCTACAAAAGAAATGTCGCCGAAGCGGATTTCTTTATTTTTATAAAGGTGTTTCATGTAAATCGGCGTATAGATTATGCTGGTTGTAAAATAGTATTGCAGAACATCAAACGTATCGGGCACGACGCCCAAATCATTCAGTAATCGGCCTTCCAGGCCGGTGGATTCTTTACTTGCAGTTGCCGCATTGAAAATTTCCCACGCCAGATAATCATTGTAGTAATTCAGGTAGTTCATCCCGAACGAATGAAAATGATTGAAGTGATCAAGAGGCATATACGAATAATACAAACCAAATTCTTTGTTGAGAATATAGGGCCGATTCTGAATTGCGACAGTTTTCGGTTTTTCGCCGAGCTCTTCAGCGGTGGTTTCCTGCTCTTCTACCTGTGCAAAGCTGGCCTTGCAAAAAAGGCACGAAATAACAAAAATCAATATTACATAAGTATTTGATATCACATAGAAAAAGTAGCACATTCTGGGCCGCAAATGACCCCGTACTTGCAAATCTGGACTTATGGATTGCGGTTGTACTCATGCCGCATTTTTGTTAGATATTTAGTCTATCGTTTCAAGGAGTTTCCAGTGTCTACATCGTCGAACATTCCGGACTACAAAAGCACAATCCGATTACCTCAGACTGATTTTCCGATGAAGGGCGATTTACCGATCAATGAGCCTAAAATTATTGCCAAGTGGGAAGCCGATAAAATTTACGCCCGAATTCTCGAGAAAAATAAAAATAACCCCGGCTTTACATTGCCGGACGGACCGCCCTACGCCAACGGTTCCATTCATATCGGGCATGCACTTAATAAATCGCTTAAAGATTTCGTCATTAAATATAAAGCGATGAAGGGGCATTTTGCGCCTTTTGTTCCCGGGTGGGATTGTCATGGACTGCCGATCGAACATAAGGTTATGAAAGACCTGGCGGAAAAAAAGCAGGTAAAAACCGAACAGGAAGTTCTGGCCTTATGCCGGGCTGAAGCCACTAAGTGGGTCAGTCACCAGCGCGAACAGTTTAAACGGCTCGGTGTGTTTGCCGACTGGGAAAACCCCTACCTGACGATGTCGAAAGAGTATGAAGCCGAAGAAGTGCGCGAATTTGCACGCGCCTTCAAACGCGGCGTAATTTATCAGGGCGTAAAACCCGTTTACTGGAATTGGACACTGAAAACTGCGTTGGCTGACGCCGAAGTTGAGTATCACGATCACAAGTCGCCTTCGATTTATGTTAAATTTGAAGTGATTGATCCCACTACGCTTAAAAAGTTAGGTAGCCCTTCTGAGAAAACTTCTTTTGTCATCTGGACGACAACGCCATGGACACTCCCCGCTAATACCGGAATCTGTCTGCATCCCGAATTTGATTACGCGGTCTTCGCAACTGAAATTAACGGCGAAAAACAAAACCTCGTCATCGCTAAAGCATTAAAAGAATTTTTTGAAAAAGAAATCGGAATTACGCTGACAGAAAAAAAAGTTTTCAAAGGTCAGGAACTCGAACTGGCGCTGGCTCAGCATCCATTCATTAATCGCAGCTCACTGGTTGTACTTGGCCAGCACGTAACCGCCGACACCGGCACAGGAGTTGTTCATACAGCACCTGGCCATGGCGCCGACGACTTTAAAGTCGGACAAAAATATAATCTGCAGGTTTTGAATCCCGTTGATGACGGTGGCCTTTACACCGAAGACTACGCTGAAATGAAAGGGACCAATATTTTTAAAGCCAATCCTTTGATTGTGGAAAAATTGCGGAACTCGGGCCATCTGTTGAAATTTTCTGAATTCGTCCATAGCTACCCACACTGCTGGAGATCAAAAACCCCGCTGATTTTCAGAACCACCGCACAGTGGTTTATAGGAATTGACCTTGAGCCCTCGCAAATTCGGCAGCACACTTTAAAAGCTTTGGATGACGTGCAGTTTTTTCCTGAGTGGGGCCGCGCCCGCTTTCAGGCCATGATGGAAAACCGGCCCGACTGGTGTTTATCGCGTCAGCGAATCTGGGGAGTTCCGATTCCGATTCTCACATGCATTGCCACCGGAGCGCCACTGGCCGAATACGACATCATGATGAAAGCGGCCGAAATCGTACTTGAAGGCGGAATCGAAGCTTATTACAAAGCCGACGCGAATGCTTTAGCCGGCAACAGCTGGAAAAAGCCAAATGATGCAAAACCCGAATTCGGCACACAGGGCTTTAAAGTGGGCCGCGATATTCTGGATGTCTGGTTTGATTCCGGCGTTTGCCATGCGGCCGTACATTCAGCCCATTCGCGCTTTGGCTTTAAAAACTCGCAGGCCGACATTTACCTTGAAGGATCGGATCAGCACCGCGGT
>JANPPN010000247.1:0-3613 GCA_031428535.1 Bdellovibrio sp.
GGTGCGAGAGCTTGAGTCTCGGGGAAAAATTATCTTAAGTGAAACCTTTATTGACGGCAGCTTCGCTTCCGCAAAAAAAGGGGTCTTTTTGTTGGAAAAACCAAGCGAGGTAAGGGTACGAAATGGATGCTTGTGGCTGACGGAGAAGGAAAACCAATCGGAATTAGAATTGAGAGCGCTTCTCCGCATGAAGTTAAACTTGCATCTGATGCTATCAAGGCAGTTCAAACCAAGAAAAAGCCTGAGCGGGTCATCGGCGACAAAGCATACTCAAGTCAGACTCTCCGTGCCCAGCTTGATAAGCAAGGCATTGAATTAATTGCTCCAGATAAAGAAAATTATAAAAATAAAATCCAAGATGGTCGAAAGTTACGACGATACAAAAATCGATGGAAAATAGAACGATTAAATGCTTGGCTGCAAAATTTTCGACGATTGACCGTTCGATGGGAGTACAAGGCTGAAAACTACCTCAGCTTTTTGACTTTAGGTGCCTGTCTCTTGCTTCTGAGGCATTTTTGAGATGAGTTCTAATATATTTCTTCCAAAAATATTTTTTTTGCAGCCTCGAGTTTTTCGGGCGCAACGTAGAATCGGTCTATGACCCTTGCTTCTTCATATTTCTGAAAAATCTTGGTGGCCTGATCGACAGGGGACGGCTGGTCCCACTTGTCGTATTGATCGACAACGAAAATATTGGCGCGGTCATCGGGGTTGCCGGCGTGATACTTTGATAAGCGTACATTCGAGCTGGCATAAATGTTATCGATATCATATTTTTTAAACAGAGCAAGAATCCGGTCAATTCTGGAAGCGTCCTGATTGTGCAACTCGAGCGCGACTTTGTACGGACGCCGCTGCGCGATTCGCTGTGCCCATTCGTTATCAACTGTATCGAGGTGTTCGTACAATTTGTAATCGGTATAGCTGATATACTCTCTGGAATCCGCTGGCAGCACAAATTTGCAATCTTTCGACATCAGATAGCGATTGAGCATTTCTTCGTAGACGATGCTTTTATGATGGAAATAGACCATCAAATGCATGTGATGTCGCGAAATCAGGAAATCATCGAAGGCGTACAGCGCGCGCCTGTTAAGTGCTAAAAATGCTTTATTGTTCTTGATATGCAAAGTTAAATTCTGTTGGAGCCAGTCTTTGTCTATTTTTCCGTAATTAATTCCGCAAAAATAAGAATCGCGTTCGAGATAATCCATCCGATCGGCATCGAGTTCCGAACTTACGATCTGGCTCAGTATCGGTCTGAAATTTATGGTGCCGTCGGTAAAATATGATTCGTCACAGTTCAGATTCTTATCGATCAAGCAGGCGACAAACTCTGAACTAATATCTATGAAGTGTGATTCGATCAATTTGGCAATCGTTGAATCGGTTACAAATTTAATTGTGTAGTCTTCGTGATTCGCTAGGCGGGCCTGATTCACTTTTTGATCGTTGTAAATTTTGATGTTGAGTTTGCTCAACTCGGGCATCACCTGCTCGGTCGTATGACTTAAAGGCCCATGACCGATATCGTGAAGTAATGCCGCCAGTTTGACCGTTTGGCGCAAGCGGTTTTTAACGCTGATTTTTGAAAAAGGATAGGCGCGGAAAATACTGTCAAAAATCTGCCCGGCCAGATAACTGACGCCAATTGAATGTAAAAAGCGATTATGAGTGGCACCCGGAAAACTGAATTCAGAAAATCCGAGCTGCTTAATTTCGCGCAGCCGCTGAAACTCAATAGACTCAATAATAGCTTCTTCACCATCATTAAGCTGAATCGAACCATGAATAGGATCCCGTATTTCCATATCCGTTAACCTATCTGGCGCCCAGAAGTTTTGCAAGGTGACCGAAAGGGACCGCGAAAGGTGGCTGGCACCTTGCTGTTTCGTTGCAAGGTGGCTGGCACCTGCCCGATTCGAAGTTCGGGTTGAGATTTCGCCAGGAGTGGATTTAATTGAGTTTGGGCTAGAATGTAATTTGCACTGCTTATTTTTTATGCCTAGAGCAAATAGAATTTTACAGGCTGATTTTCCTTACCACGTAAGGCTTCGGTCGATTAACAAAATGACCTTTGAAATGCCCTTGGGTGATTTGTGGGACTTTTCATGTGATTTACTTCTTTTTTGTACTTATGCGTTTAAAATCGAAATCCACGCCTTTGTGTTGATGAACAATCATTATCATATGATTTTACGCACGCCTAACGCCAACTTGGACAAATTTATGAGTTACTTCAATAAGTGTTTAAGCCGAGAAATCGGTTTTAAAACTTCACGGATAAACCAGAAATTCGGGGGACGTTATCGTGCCTCGATTATTTCGGACTTAAGCTACTATCATCACGCTTATAAATACGTTTATCGAAATCCGGTTGAGGCGAAAGTCTGTGACCTGACAGAAGACTACAGATACAGCTCGATTAATTTTGTTTTAGGCCGGGATTCGTACCGATTTCCGGTTTTCGATTCTTACTTCCAGAACATTGAAGACCATTGGCCAGTGCTTTCGTGGCTCAACACGTCTTACAAACGTGACGAGACTAAAATCATAAAGTCTGGTCTTAAAAAGACTCATTTTCAATTTTGACCTAATTTTCAATTTGAAAGTGCCAGCCACCTTCCCTTTCCCTCGGGCTTTGGGCCAGAAAATTGGATTTGGTGTTTCTGGACCTTAGGTTTTCTCAGATTGAGCCGATCAGTTGTATGAGATTGAGACACCCAAGTGGAATCAGGCAAGGACGCCTGAGTCGGCAAGTATGACTTTTTGCTGAACACGATGTTGCGACTTCAAGGAGGAAGGCATGGGACTAAGAATTAATACGAATACAGCTGCCATGCATGCTCAATATCAGTTGCGTAATAACAATAAAAGTATGGCAACGACGATGGAGCGCCTGGCTTCGGGTTCAAAAATAAATCGCTCTGCGGATGACACCGCAGGTTTGGCAAATTCGGAAAACACCCGGGCTAATATTCGTGGATTAAAGCAATCGGAACGTAACGCTCAGGACGGAATTTCGTTTACTCAGATCGCAGAGGGCGGCTTGAATGAAATCTCGGGCATTCTGTTGAGACTGCGTGACCTTAGTATTCAGTCGGCATCGGATACTGTTTCAGATTCAAACCGCGAACTGATTGCGCTTGAGTACAATCAGATGCTGGCGGAAATTGATCGCCTTGCGAACTCAACCGAATATAACGGCACAAAACTGTTGTCAGGTATCGGTAAAAAAATAGACTTTCAGATTAATACCAAAAATTCAGACCAGACCGATAGAATTTCTTTTGATCCGGCACAGGCAGACGTCAGCACGACTTCTCTTGGTATTGAAAACAGTGGAGCTGAAACAAAAATCGTTGCGCAAAATTCTCTGGACAAGATTGACGGCGCAATTGCGGCGATCAGTGAGCTGCGCGGACTTTTCGGTTCGATACAGAGCCGTTTAGGTACGGCATCGGAAAACATTTTAACTAATATTGAAAACCTTTCTGCGTCTAACTCCCGCGTCAAAGATACTGATGTGGCTGAGGAAAGCTCGGAATTGGCTAGAAAAAATTTATTGCTGCAGGCCGGGACTTCAATCCTGGCTCAGGCAAATCAGCAA
>JANPPN010000248.1:0-10583 GCA_031428535.1 Bdellovibrio sp.
CTCATATGGCCCCGCAGTCACGATTGGTTCGTGATCAAAGTTATGCATAATAGGTGGAGAAGAGGTCTGCCACTCTAAAGTTTTCGATCCCCATGGATTGTCCGGCGCTTTGGCACCTTTTCTCAAGGCGTGAATCATGGTGTACAGACCGATTATAAATCCGATTGTGATGAGCCATGAACCAACTGTCGAAATTTTATTAAGTTGTTCATACTCAGGTAGATAGTCGAAGTACCTACGCGGCATACCCTTAGCACCCAGAATAAACTGCGGAAAGAAGGTTACGTTAAAGCCCACGAAGATGAAAACAAATGAAAGTCTTGCTGTCGTTTCACTGTACATTCTGCCGAACATCTTTGGGAACCAGTGAAAGAAACCGCCCATGATAGCCATCAATGTACCGCCCACCATCACATAGTGAAAGTGTGCCACTACAAAGTAAGTGTCATGGAAATGCACGTCAACTGCAGTAACGGCCAGAATGATTCCTGTCACGCCACCGATGGCAAACAAAAACAGAAAGCCCAGTGCGTAGAGCATCGGAGTAGTAAAAGCAATTGAGCCTTTGTAAAGGGTAGCAAGCCAGTTGAACATTTTAATAGCCGTTGGTACCCCCACGAGCATCGTAATGAATGAAAATAAAATTCCGGCAACTTCTGACTGGCCTGACACAAATAAGTGATGGCCCCAGACAAAGAAAGAGACTAATGCAATACCAATCGACGAATAGGCAATGGCCGTATATCCAAAAATAGTCTTTTTAGAGTGCGTGGTAATAACTTCTGAAATAACACCCATCGCTGGCAAGATCATAATGTAAACTGCAGGATGCGAATAGAACCAGAAAAAGTGCTGGAACAAGACGGGATCGCCGCCAAGTTTAGGATCAAATATTCCAATTCCAAACACTCGTTCCATTGCAAGTAGCAACAGCGTAATTGCAAGAATTGGCGTGGCCAGAACCTGAAGAATGGCTGTTGAGTAAATCGCCCAAACAAAAAGCGGCATCCGGAACATCGACATACCCGGGGCACGCAGTTTATGTGTGGTGACAATAAAATTCAGACCCGTAAGGATCGAGCTCATTCCCATAATAAAAGCTGCCAGCACCATCATCACAACCGCACCATTTGTACGAATTGAATAGGGAGTATAGAAAGTCCAGCCCGTATCGATTTTTGTACTGAAGAAAGTAGCAACTGCTAACGCCGCACCCGACATGAACACATACCAGCTGAGTAAATTCAGCCGAGGAAAAGCCACGTCTTTGGCTCCAAGCTGAAGCGGCAGAAAGAAGTTACCGAGGATCGCCGGAATTCCGGGAATGATAACCATGAACACCATGATGGCGCCGTGGTAGGTCAGCACCTGATTATAGGCATCTCCGTTTTTGAGTATCTGTCCAACATTCTGAGTTACGTTCGGAGCAAAGAGCTCGAGTCGCAACAAAATTGCCATGATTCCGCCGATAAGAAAGAAGAACATGACAGAAACAAAATATAATATTGCAATTCGTTTATGATCTAAAGTTGTAAACCACGAAGCCAGCCCCGGTTCTTCGTTTATATAATTTTTTCCAGATGCATGATGTCCCATAAATCACCTAACCCCTATTTTAAACCTTTAATATATTCAATCAGTGCACTTAACTCGGACTCAGAGAGCTGTCCCTGAAATGACGGCATCGGAGAAGGCTTTGGAAAGCCGGCCGAAATATGCGCCTGAGGAGTCATCATAGAATCTCTCACGTGGTTTTCGTCGAACGGAATTTTTGAGCCGTCATCCTGAGTTGATTCTTTACCCCATCGCTGAAAAAGCGAAGGACCGATTTTAGCGGTAGGATTATCCACGTTATGGCAAGAGGCACAAGCGCGGGTCTGGAAATACTTAGCTCCACGTTGCGCGAGCGGCAACGTTCCGACTTCTGATTCACTTATAAGCCATTTATCGAAATCTTCCTGCGAAACAACCTTAAGCTTTGTAACCATTGCCGAGTGCAAGGTACCGCAGAGCTCTGTACAGAAGACGTGAAATTCACCAAGCTTTGTCGCATTAAACCAAACAGTGGTATAACGCCCCGGAACCGCATCTTGTTTTATACGGAAACTCGGAACGAAAAACGAGTGAATAACATCATCAGATGCGAGAACTATTTTGACATCTTTATTTACCGGAACAAAAATTTCAGTCGATTTAACGCCATTTTTATATTCAGCCGTCCACGCCCATTGTTTTCCTGTCACTTGAATTTCAAGTGCATTTTTGGGCATGGTTCTCATGTCGTTATACACAACCCAACCCCACGCAAATACGAAGAGAAATATAATGAGTGGTACAACCGACCATAAAACTTCAAGGCGAGTGTCATGCGTGATGTATGCCGTTTTATCATTAGCGGTTTTACGCTGGTATTTGATTCCGAAGTAAATCATTCCACCGATTAAAATCGCACACGAGATAAAACTTACGGCAATCAAAAAGGCGTAAAGATTATCTACCTGCTTCGCAATTTCGGTGCCCTGAACCGGCATAAAGGTTCCTGCCATCGCCTTACTTATCAACAACATCCAAATGGCCATGTTATACTTTCTCCCTTCGAGCTCGAATCATTACCGGTACCAGCCATAGCGCCAATGCTAAAACTGTTATGGCACCTGCAAGTTTCATTAAATTAAACACCTGCAGCCCATATTTCGATTGATGATTATCATATTTAAAACAAAACAACATTGCGGAGTCGACAATATTTCCGACCTTGCCATTTGAGGCCTCGTTAAGCGCAAGCTTGACGTCTCGGGGCTCGAACATGATCCCGTGCAGATATCTGGTAATTTTTCCTTCTGGAGAAACGACAATAGCGGCTGAAGCATGCGACCACTCATTTGCTTTTTCATTCCATTTGTATTTAAACCCGACAGATTCGGTTAAGCTTTTAACGGTCGCTTCATCGGCTGTTACAAAGTGCCAGCCACTATCGGTTCCGGCTCGGCCGTAGGATTTAAGGTAATTGGCCTTTTTCATAGCCGCGAGTTCTGAAGTTTCTTTCCAGTCGAAACTGAACGCGATAATTTCAAACTGATTTGAAGGTGACCAGTCAACCTGCTTCAAGGTGTCAACAAGGCCGTTCAAATGAAAATTACAAAGACCTGAACAGCTAAAGTAAACCGGACTTAAAATGACGGGTTTATGGGATTTAAAGTACGACGACAACGGGCGCTTTTCACCAGAGTCGTCCGTTACGATAAGATTAAGATTTATCGATTGGCCGATTTTTTCTTCGATACCGACGTTTTTGATTTCTTCAGGAACTTCAGAAGCGGGTACACCGAGTGCTTTTCCGGTATAGGCCACTTTCGGGCCGGCCGAAAACGCTGAGATCGTAAAAAAAGTAATTAATAACCAGGATTTCAGAATATTTCCTAATCCGCAGTGGCTGCAAAATTAGCCAAGTCTTCAGGTTTATCTTTTGATTTATTTGCCGTAATGGTTTCCATCCAGTTGATAAGCGCCCAGCGTTCCATCGGTTTCAAAGTCTGTTTAAATGAAACCATCTGAGTGCCCGGTAAGCCATTCTGCAAAATTTTAAAGTGCGCGATCATCCCCGCGCCGCCTTTCCAGTTTCCTTCAACCAAATTTCGCGCGTTTGGAAGACCACCGATTAAATCGCCCTTTTCACCGTGGCATAGTGCACAGTTCTGCTTAAATAATTTTTGGCCGGCAAGTGCAACTTCCGGATTGGGTAACCATGGCTCTTTTACGCTCGCGAGATCAAATTTTACAGCGCCCGGTAATGCGGGTTCTGAAACTTTCTCATCAATTTCTACACCTTTGTTAATAAATACGACGTAGACGAAAAAAAAGAAGACAAATGCCATCGACCCCAAGAATGCAATTAATCCGCCTTGATTGTGATGATCATGATTTTCGGACATGAGAAATCTCCCTTAATGTTTTTCAAAAGGCCTAAAGATAATTCAGGTTTCTTATATAGTTTTCTCTTATAACGCAAATATTTAGCGTTATCAATCTAAGTAGTTAAAATCCTTGATAAATATATGCCTATTAGCAAAGCATAATTCTCGCTGAACAGGTCCAGTGGCGGGCAGAACTCGACTCGCAAAAAGCAGCTCTTTGTTTCAAAATAGAAGAAGATGCCTAGGCTTCACAAAATCCTCATTTTATCGTTTCTTGCGCTGGCGCTTAACGGCTGTAGCAAAAAAGGGCTGACTCTTAAAATCGGCGACCAAGATGTACTCGCGTTAAGCAGTATCGAGCCCTGCAATTTTGTTCAGAACCCTCAGGGCATCCGTGTTTCTTGGAAAACCTCTGTACCGATTAATTTTCTTATCAATGTGGATGTCCCTGCAAAATATGATGCCACCATCCAACATGCGGCAACCATCTGGAACAATTATTTGCGTAAAGACCTCATTCACGTTTATCGGAACAACAGTATTACGAATCCCCCGAGCGACGATAAATACAATGTTATTTATTTTATGACAACATGGCCTTCCGATCTGAATATGGAACAGGCCAGAACGGCCATTCGCTGGGATGTCAGCAAACTCCGCGACTCCGACATCAAAGTTAACGTTGCCAATTTTTCGTTATATGCCGACGGAGAAACTGCAATTGAAGGCCAGATCAGCCTGTTAAGCCTGATGCTACATGAAATGGGCCATGCCGTCGGGTTGAAACACATAACCGACATTCTTAGCGTTATGCAGACACACCTGGGCAGCAACACCGATCGAAATACTCCGGCGTCGATCGATCTGGAATCATTAGGATGTGAGTACTAGTATGAAGAAACTCTTGGTTTTATTTGTCATTCTCGATTTTGTATTTGTAGGAGTTATTCTGAAGCTTTTTAGCGAGAAAGAACGCTCGATCGCAAGTTTTGAAGATTCCCCTAAACTGACTGAGGGGCAAAACCAGAAACTGGATTTGATTAAAAGCCTTAAGTTTTCTTTCTCAAAAGATGAAGTGCTTCTGCAAACCGACTATTTGCAATCGCTCTGCAGTTCTTATCAAATTGTGGAACTGAAATTTAAAGCCGTAAATGTTGCCTTTTCGGGGCAGCCGCCTTTGATCAGCCATTCGTTTTCATGCACTGAAATCGGTAAAAACCCTGATCAGGAAATTCTCCGCACCGCCATTTCAGATCTGCGGTCACTGCAAAAAGAAAGTGTCCTGAAAAAAAATGAAAGTCAGCTCCGGGCCTTCGGAATCTTCGCAGACGAAGACTTTCCGAATGACTGGGTGCTTTTTGAGATCGCAGTCTCCGGCGCAATTAGTTTTACAATTTCAGAAGCTGAACTGAATGAAATTCTGCCGACAGAAAACTTTCGGTTTCCATTGACTACTTTTTAAGTTGAATTTGCTCCGTCACTTCATTTTTTTCGGTGGACTTAAGGCTTTCATTCACAGTTGCATCGCGGCTTTTGAGAGTGGTTGTAGGTTTTTTCGCAGCTGCTTTTGAATTCGGATACTGCGTTAAGATTTTCGAGTGAAGCCTGTTCACCCGCCCCTGTACGGTCATTTCATTTTCAATAGCCTGCAGCGATTTAGTCTTCAGCCGTTTATAAGTGCGGTGAACTCTGGTTCCACGTTCGGGAAATTTTGTAAGGTATTCCTGATTCATCCGATTATATTCTTCTGTGTACTTCTGAAGTTTGTGGTATTCGGTTTTGAGTTCGTCAAGTTTCAGATCCAGGGCTTCACCTTTTAATGAATTTTTTGCTTCGATCAGATTTTTTACCAACGACGACTGTGATTCGAGTTTGCCTTTAACCGTACTCAGTTCCAACTGAATCTTTTCCCAATCCGCGCTTTGCCTGCCAGAATAGTCTTTATTCAGTAAGGCAGGGTTCGGTTCTTCCTGCGCAAATACAGGCACAATCAGAAATAAAAAAACGCTGATAAACAGACAACTACGCCAACGCATTTTGTTTCCAGTTTTTCTCGATGTCGAGAAATTGCAGCCGCTTCGCCAAAATGAATGCTTTCACCGGATTTAGTTTTTCGATCGTAATCTGACCATTTTTAACGCCCCTGAGCATTTCGCTTGAGTCCCAGCCGAAGCGCGGATCTTCAATTATTTCTTTAAACTGTTTCATTGTAACCTGCGTATCCAAACCGGTGATCTTCAGATCATAATTCAGGCCGCTGACATGAGCATCTGAATTTCCGAAGTCTGAAATTTCTTTTGCAATCTGACTAAAGGAATGAATATTCGGCTCAACGACGGATTCTGTCTGAATATTTTCAAACGGATTCAAATCATTGGCTGCGAAGTTGCCCTCAGGCGGCGCCGAGCTGTCGTTGTTAACGTAAGATTCAAACTGGGCATCCAATTTGTTGTCAAAATTAACCATGTCCACTGAGTCTACCAATGGCTCGAGTGAAGATTCATACGTCGACTGAAAATTTGCTTCGCTCGCAGCAGGGGCAGGGGCAACTGCCGGCTCGGTACCAGCGGTGGGTTCGGATACGAAGTCAGACAAATCGCCGGTCGGAATTTCGCCGAATTCAGGCTGCCCTTCAAAATTTATAAAATAAACGGCCTGGCAAGCGCCACACGTGTAAAGTGCCCCAAAAAGCTGTTCAGAGATGGCAACATCTGTCTGACAGTTGGGGCAAATCATCTAGCGGCCCTTCTGTTTTCTGCGTTCAGCCCGATTAAGCACCCGCTCTTCATTGCGCGGCGGTCCTCCGACCATTCTTCTTTTTTGCGGCTGTTCTTCGCCGCCGTTTACCTGTGCACTGCCGTTGGTTCGTGGCGGTAAATCCTTAAAAGAATCATCAGAATCAGACGGAGCTGAATAATTCATTTCGGCTTCATCAGCTTCGTGAGGTCTGAGTTTTTCGATGGCCTCAGCAGCTGCGTCGGGCACCAGCTGAACACGCATGATTTTTTCAATGGTTTCGGTCTTGATAACATTGCTCAGATACTCAAAAGCCTTGAACGCTTCTTTTTTGTATTCGATCAATGGATCTTTCTGTCCGTAAGCGCGCAGATTAATCCCCTCTTTAACTTTGTCTATCGTATAAAGATGCTCTTTCCATCTTTGATCAATCGCATTCAGCATAATCATTTTTGAAATCTGTTCGAAGAAAGGCCCCATCGACTGCTTCTGATGTTCAAAAATTTTCTTTACCCGTGAAGTGATCTCATCCTGAATTTTTTCAATCGACATCGAAGGGTTAACCTCGATTTTAAAGCCGAACTGCTCCATCAACGCCGTATTCAGCCCTTCTAGGTTCCATTCCTGAGGTTTTGCGTCCTGCGGAACATGTGTATCTAAAATAACTGATACCACGTCACCCAGCATATCCAGCAATGAACGCTCGATCTGCGCACCTTCAAGAATCTGACGTCGCATTTTGTAAATAGCATTTCGTTGAAGATTCATCACGTTATCGAAATCAAGAAGGCTTTTACGGACATCAAAATGATGACCTTCAACTTTTCGCTGCGCACCTTCAATGGCATTTGTTACCATTTTGTGAGTGATGGGTTCATCTTCGGGAATATTCAGCATCGTCATGATTTTCTGAATTCTTTCACCGTTGAAAATTCTCATTAGGTTGTCTTCTAATGAAAGATAAAATCTTGATTCGCCCGGGTCACCCTGACGGCCGGATCGACCGCGAAGCTGATTATCAATCCTTCGGGATTCATGTCTTTCAGTACCGATAATATAAAGACCTCCGGCGCCAATAACGTCGGACTTTTCGCCTTCACAAATGGGTTTGAATTTATTAACTGCAGCCTCGTATTCGGGCCCGCTTTCTTCAGGTACGGCTTTCTTAGCCAGCACTTCGGGGTTACCGCCCAGAACGATGTCCGTTCCCCGACCGGCCATATTCGTTGCTATTGTTACGGCACCTTTGCGGCCGGCCAACGAAACAATTTCGGCCTCTCGCGCATGATGTTTTGCATTCAAGACATCGTGGCGTACGCCTTCTTTTTTCAGCCAACGGGAAAGCGTTTCTGATTTTTCGATCGAGGCTGTACCTACAAGAATCGGTTGTCCGTTTTCGTGTCGCTCTTTGATATCTTTTGTAATTGCTTTGAATTTGGCTTCTTCGGTTTTAAAGACGATGTCTTCGACGTCATTTCGGCGGATCGGACGGTTCGTCGGAATAACATTCACGCCTAAATTATAAATTTTTCTGAACTCAACGGCTTCGGTATCGGCCGTTCCGGTCATGCCCGATAACTTTTCATACATTTTGAAGTAGTTCTGAAAAGTAATCGTCGCCAAAGTCTGATTTTCATTTTTAACTTCAACTTTTTCTTTGGCCTCAATAGCTTGGTGCAAACCATCACTCCAGCGTCGTCCCGGCATTAATCGACCGGTAAATTCATCAACGATAACGATCTCACCGTCCTGAATCATATATTCAACATCCAAACGGTACAAATGGTGCGCCCGTAAGGCCTGATTGACGTGATGGAGCAGCTCAATGTTCTGAGGATCATACAGGTTGTCGAGCTTCAACAGCTTTTCAACTTCGGTATTTCCTTCTTCGGTTAAAGTCGCAGATTTTGATTTTTCCTCGAGTTTGAAATGAAGATCTTTTTTCAAGCTCGGAATAATCTTATCAATCAGATAGTACTTATCGGTCGAGGCTTCTGCCGGACCCGAAATAATCAGCGGTGTCCGGGCCTCATCAATCAAAATAGAATCGCATTCATCAACTATGGCATAGTGAGGTATTCGCTGAACGTATTCGGCCAGGTCAAATTTCATATTGTCGCGCAGGTAATCAAAGCCAAGTTCATTGTTCGTTGCGTATGTGATATCGGCATTATAAGCGGCTCTGCGCTCATCGTCGGTCAGTCCGTGTTTAATCACTCCGGTTGTAAGACCCAGCCAGTTGTAAAGGCGGCTCATCCATTCACAGTCACGTGTTGCGAGGTAATCATTCACGGTTACGACATGCACACCGCGACCAGTAATGGCATTCAGATAAACCGGAAGTGTCGCAACCAATGTTTTACCTTCACCGGTCCGCATTTCAGCAATTGAACCACGATTCAAAACAAAACCACCAATTAACTGCACGTCATAATGGCGCATTCCAAGAACCCGCAAAGAAGCCTCACGACAAACCGCAAAAGCTTCGGGTAATAGCTCGCTGATCGTTTGCCCATCGCTGAATCTCTTTTTAAATTCTTCGGTTTTAGCCTTGAGTTGAACATCCGTCAGATTTTTTACGGAAGCCTCAATTGCATTTATCTGATCAACAATAGGTTGAATCTTCTTCATTTCACGTTCATGACTAGTGCCGAATACTTTAGAAAGAATTTTTTGTACCATAGCTGATTAGGATAGAGCTTTCGTTTAAAACACGCAAGACGAACCAAGTCTATGGCTCACGACCCAACAGGCTAAAAGTCGGGCAAAATGCTAATTTCCGTGAACGACCTGCCGAAATCCTTCGTAAACCGAAATGGCCACAGCCGTAGCTAAATTGAGGCTCCGGACCGGGCCGGTCTGAGGTATCGTAACCGCCTGTTTCAAATTGCTGTTTATCAGCTCGGGCGGCAGCCCCTTTGTTTCTTTGCCGAAAACCAGCCAGTCGCCACGCTGATATTTAACTTCAAAATAGGTCTGTTTCACTTTTGTACTGAAATAAAAAACCCGCTCAGGATTTTCCACTTTTGAAAACCACTCTTCAAAGGATTTATACTGAAACCAGCTGAGATACTGCCAATAATCAAGACCAGCCCGTTTAAGATTGGCATCGGTAATTTCAAAACCGGTGGGGCCAATTATGTGCAATTCGCAGTCGAGACCTACACAGGTCCGTCCAATATTGCCCGTATTTTGCGGAATCTCAGGCTCGAGAAGTACGACTTTAAATAGAGAATTATTTGATTTCATCAGATCAGATTATTATAAACTTCTTTACCGAGAGAACTCAAAGCCAACCTCCGGCCTTTATCTACAATAAGCTCAAGCTTCATCAGTTCGCGATAGAGAGGCAAGTCATTTATCGGAAGAATTTCCCGTCCTTTTATAGAGCCGAGCTTCAGAACATAGCATTTTTGCTTTTCAGTTAATTGTTCGGTCAGCGGTGGATTCTGAGCAAGTGAGTCCTGCCAGATTCCGCCCGCTATCCGAACCGCCTTTGCAGTCAGTTTTTTCTGGTTGAAAAAATAAACCTGTGCATCATCAGTTTCACCAGAGGTTTTCGTAATTTTGGCGGTCGACCGTTGGTGGAGCCCTTTAGCGTGATCTTTTGCATTCACACCATGCAATGAATCCATTAATGCCAGCAAAGTAACATCAAATTTAAGCTCAACCAATTGGCCTAAAATTTCATCATTTGCCAAAGTCTCGGCATGTGGTGCCACTAAAACAGGAAATCCAACCGGTAATCGATACGCATTCGCCTGAATTGTAGCCGGTTCATATGAAACTATGAATGGTCGCAGCTTTTGAAAGTGCAACATGCCCTCGGTCCACGAACCGATGACAAAAAAACGCATTGTCGTCATACATCCCCCTCTGACTTTTGACAGCAAATTATTTTCTGATTAGAAAGTTCGAGTCTTGTATCAAAAT
>JANPPN010000249.1:0-35811 GCA_031428535.1 Bdellovibrio sp.
TCGGATTTTATCAGTCTGCTCTGGGAGCCCTCAGGAATAGTTTCCAACGTGGCCGTTTCGGCACACGTCGGTGGCGTATTCATGGGTATTATTATGGGGGCCTATTACTTACTCTTCGGGAGCGAAACCTCTGCGCATCGTGTTTTCAGTCACGACGATGGGCTCAACGAACTGTTTTAAATAATCAGGTCCACCGGTCTTAGACCCGATTCCCGACATTTTAAATCCGCCAAACGGGTGACGATCAACCATCGCGCCGGTAATTCCGCGGTTGATGTACATATTGCCGACTTCAAGCTCGTTTTTTATTTTTTCAATGTTGGCCGGGGATCTCGAAAAAACTCCGCCGGTTAATGCGTACTCGGTGGAGTTGGCAATCTCGATGGCGTGGTCAAGGTTACGGGCCTTAATCAGTGCGAGGATCGGGCCGAAAAATTCATTCTGCGCAACATCGTCATTGCCTTTGATGTCACTGAAGATGGTAATCGGCACAAAATAACCGCCCATAGGGACGTCGCTTTTAAATAGTATTTTATACTTCTTTCCGGCCTCGCGGATACAGTTCATCAATCGTGAATAAGCTTCTTCATCAACAACCGGGCCCAAGTAAGCATTCGGGTTTTCGCTCGAAGCAATTTGCAGGGACTTTGCGGCTTCGACCAGCCGTTCCGAGAATTTTTCATAAACGTCTTCAAGTACAATCAATCTTGAAGCGGCCGAACATTTCTGGCCGGCAAAACCAAAGGCCGAGTACAGAACTGCATCAACGGCTTCATCCAGGTCGGCGTCGTTGTCGATGATCATCGCGTTTTTGCCGCCCATTTCAATAATGCATCTTTTTACATGCTGCTGGCCGGGCGCAACCACGGCGGCATTTTTTGCGATCAGAAGGCCAACGGCTTTTGAGCCTGTAAATGCGATTGTGGTTGTAAGGGGATGTTTCACAAGGTAATCACCGACCTCTTCACCGTAGCCAGGCAGGAATTCAACTGTAGACTGCGGAAAGCCGGCCTGTTTCAGAATTTCGAAAAGGCCCAGCGCCACCAGCGAACTTTGTTCTGCAGGTTTCATTACAACTGTGTTGCCGGTAACCAAGGCGGCGGCCACTTGGCCGGCCAAAATCGCCAACGGAAAATTCCACGGTGCAATTACGGTTACGACACCGCGGGGTTTGTAAATGTATTGGCTGATTTCGCCGGGTGCATGTCCTACACGAAGCGGTTTCCCGAGTTCGCGCATGTGGCGCGCATAGTAGCGCAGAAAATCGATAGCTTCGCAAACATCGCCGTCAGCTTCGGCCCAGGGCTTACCGACTTCCAGGATCTGTGTGGCCATCAAATCAAAACGGCGCTTCACCATGAGTGCAGCGGCCTTATCAAGTAAATCGGCTCTTTCAGTCGGAGTTGTCTTTTTCCAGCTGCCATAGGCCTTATGAGCGGCCTGTATGGCCTTTTCAGCAAGCTTAATGTCGCTCATATGAACTTCGGCTACCATTTGGCTAATCTGTGACGGATTCTTGCGCAGGTAAATATTTTCTGAAATTTCTGATCGGTGGGGCTCGCCCGCAACAATGGAGAAAACAGTTTTTGGTAACTGTTTTCTCAGACCGTCTAGCGCGTTCAGCGTTTTTTCACGAACGTCGCTGATTGCAAAATCCAGCAAAGGTTCATTGTGAAACAGGTTTTCATCTTTGATGGAGGTTGCAGACGTTGGCGTGAGACCAACCGAGGGGTCCCGTAACAGTTCTTCAGGAGTCTTATCTTCGGCGAATTTTCCACGCAGCCAGGATTCATTAGAGGTGTTTTCAAGCAAGCGGCGTACAAGGTAAGCCATGCCCGGAATTAATTCACCGACCGGTGCGTATTCGCGTACCCGGTAGCCAAGGTCTGAAAAAGTTTTCTTGATAGGTTCGGCCATTCCGTACAGCATCTGAATTTCAAAAGCATTTTTTGGCAGGCCAAGTTGTTCGGCCTTAACCAGCGCTGCGGCTAAAGTCCGGACGTTATGCGAAGCCAGTGCCACCCGGATAAATTTGTAATTTTCCAGCAGGAAGCTTGCGCACATTTCGTAGTTAGCATCGCTTTCGGCTTTGACGGTATAGACTGGAATGGGCCAGTCGCGCTGTTTGGCTTCAATCGTTTCAGAATCCCAGTACGCGCCCTTTACGAGACGAATTGTAAATGGTGTGCCGCGCTCCCGTGCGAATTGAGTTAGACTTTTGATATCCTGGAAAGAGTCCCGTAAGTAAGCTTGAACGACGCAGCCGAAAAAGGCATAGCTTCGAAGTTCAGGTTCAAAGATCAGTTCTTTGAAAACTTCGACGGTCAGATGTTTAACTGCATAATTTTCCATGTCGAGGTTGATAAAAACACCGAGTTCCATACCTTTTTTGAAAATCGGGCGGAGGCGGTCTTTAATAATTGTTTTGGTATTTTCCCAGGCTTTGTCATTTATCTGCGAGTAAAGCGCCGACATCTTTACGCTGACGTTCACTTTCGGAATGGTGCCATCGGCGTCGCGGTCTAGTTGCGGAATTTCAGCCCAGGTTTTGGCATCTTTTGCCAGCCAGTCGATAAGTTCTAGATAGCGGCGCTGATAATCAAGGGCCTCTTTTTCAGAAAGTGTGGCCTCGCCGAGAATGTCGACTGTGAAAGTCAGATTATTTTTACGGGCTTTTTTCAGAACATTGAGGGCGTCCTGCGGATTCTCGCCGGTGATAAACATTTTAGCCATTGCCGTAACATTTTTTTTAATTGCGCCGGCCATCAGGCCCGGAGCAAGTGAGCCCAGCCCGAGGCCCATATTGAATACCGCGGGTAACTCGGATTTTCCGCCCTCTGAAAAATACTCTTTCAGATGTTTGGCGACGTCTTCGCCGGAATTCAGCGCAGGTAAAACGTCAACAAATCGGAACATGTTGGTTTTGAATTTTTCATTTTTCATGGACCATTCCATGATGGAACCGTACCAGAAATCCTTTGAAAACAAAGAAGCCTTAGATTGCGATTCTATTTTTTTCAGTATTTCTTCGCCCAGCGATAAAATCTTGGTCTGAGTGTCTTGCATAAAACTCCTCTTGCGTAAGCCCGATGGAGTTTGCTCTAAATGACGTCCCAATGGCAAGTTAAAACCTTGTGATTTCTATTCTGTAAAATGGCGGTTAGGGTATCACCTTTGATGATACGGCCAACACCTTCCGGAGTGCCGGTCAAAACAACATCATAGGGTGCCAGCGGGAAATGCAGCTTAAGGTAATTAAGAAGTTGCTGAGGCTTGAAGATCATGGCGGAAGCGTGCCCATTCTGAACGGATTGATTGTTCTTGGTCAGTTCAAAGCTTAGAGTCGCGATATCCGAGATTTCATTAAGGCTGATCCAGGGCCCTAGCGGGCAGGCGCCGCTAAAAGATTTAGCCAGTGTCCACGGGAGACCCTTGGCTTTGGCCGCATTTTGAGCATCACGTGCGGTAAGATCCAAGGCTAAACTGAAATGACTGTAGTTTAAATTTTCATCAATCCATAATGCAATTTCAATTTCGTGTTGAACATCATCAGACCAAGTGGGCAGGGCTATTTTTGAGCCCGTCTCAATGGAAGTGCCGGCCTTTAGAAAAAAGAATGGTTCAGTTGGGATTTCAGCCTTCATTTCGTGCGCATGATTTGCATAATTCCGGCCCACGGCCCAGATGTTTTTTGTCAGGACCGAGTTCATCTTATAGTTCCTTTTTTCTGAAGTTTCCAAAGATCCAGCTGTCTTTCAAAAACCAGATGCTGTGCCGGCGACCAGTGTGAAAACTCAAATGAGTTCAGGTCTATATCCGAATTTATTAAGGTCATTGCTTCTTCAATCCAGTCGAAATGAGTGCAGGCATAAACCACAGCAATCGGAGAATTTATTTCCTTAAGCAGCTTCAGAAAACTCATGATCCGTTTTTTAAATTCAGCGTTGCTTTCCTGCATATTCCGCTGGTCGAGCTCTGGCCGAATTTGAGGTTGCAGATTAAATTCTTTACTGACGGGATAAAAGGTCTGAGAGGTTCTGCGCCTGGGTGAAACATACAAATGCGTTGGCGCCGGAATTTTTGCATCTTTTATCAGTTCCAGAATCAGGGCAGCTTGTTCGAAGCCCTGGATACTCAGTTCGGGGTCATCGTAGGGTGAGTTTCCTTTATGGGCATGGCGGAACAGTACAAATTTCATACAGTGAAGATTACCTTATTTCTTGAGTCAACCCAAGTGATTTGATAGATTGGATTATGGCTAAAGTACACCGATTTGTTTCCAATGATCTTACCCTCCGAGCGGCAGCGATTGATGCAACCGAAGTGGTCATCGAAATGCAAAAGCTCCATAACTCTTTTCCGGTTGCAACCTCAGGTGTGGGTAAGGCTATGGTCGGAGCCCTTTTGTTGGCGGCACAACTTAAAGACCGACAGCAAATCGGCCTGTTGTTCCGTGGTAACGGACCCTTAAAAAGTATTTATGCAGAAGCTGATTTTGAAGGACGGGTTAGGGCCTATACGCCGAATCCGCAATTCCAGCCGAAAAGTTATGAAGGTGGTCTTAAATTATCGGAAGCGCTGGGCGGTGGAACACTGACGGTTGCGCGGCACACGCCTTTCCAGAAACAACCTTTCAACGGCATGGTTGAAATCGTCAGCGGGGAAATCGGTGATGATATCGCCCACTACCTGCATCAGTCACATCAGATTCGTTCAATTGTGGCGCTGGGAATTTATCTTGATCAGGAAGGCAAAGTTATCAAGGCCGGCGGCGTGATCGTTGAAGTTATGCCGGGGGTTGAAGAAGCTATTGTTGAATTATTGCAAAGTAATGCCGATAATAAAAACCCGAGCATTTCGAAAATCCTGCGTGATGGCGGTCAGCCAACCGACCTCGTAAAACCTTTCCTTGAAGGCATTCCCTATACGCAGCTCGAACACCCGCACGAAGTTATTTATTTCTGTCCGTGCTCGGAAGAGCGGGTTATGGCGGCACTACAGGTGCTGGGCGAAGCCGATTTGCAGGATATGATAGATAAAAAGGAAGAACCCGAAGTGATTTGCCAAATGTGCGGTAAGCCCTACTCTTTCAGAGTGGACCAAATAGTCGAAATTCGCGACCACTTACATAAGAATTCTTTACATTAATTTTTCTTGGTTTTTAAGTCAGCTTTGCAAATCGTAACTTTTTCTTCGTATTCATCTTCACGTTTGTTCAGAACATTCTGGTAATTCTTGAACCGTTGAATTCGGTCAGCCAGAAACTCTTCTGAAATTCCGACGAGCTTTTTTTCTTCATCGAGACCGATTTTAAAGTCATCCTCTTTATCGGTAACCCGATCGATAGGCTCGGTCCATTTCAATTTTCCGTCGCCGCCATTTTTTGTATCGGACAACTGCATTTTGCAATCGCGTAGGACGCCGTAGAGGCCGAGTGAACCGTATTTTCGATTCCCGTAAACACGGTCTTCCAGTTCGTAGACTTCGTATTGAATCTTGCGAAGTTCTTCATTCATCATGACTTTCTTCTGAACCACCATATTGCCGTCTTTAATACCGAGGGTAGTTTCGCCGGTTACCCCAGATGAGTTCTGAAGCTTTGTTTCGATATCTTTGGCTTTGTTGGGATTAGTCGTGCATGCGGTAAATAATAATTCGATTGCTAAGAGCGTAACTGCGAGGATGATAAAGTGCTTCATGGACATGAGGTCTCCTGTGGGGACATTATCCGCGATGAAAAGGTGGCTGGCACCTTTTAACGCGCGCGGCTGGAGGCCGGGGTGTTTGCCCCTTCCAGCGAAGGAAGTATGTGGTAGGATTTGTTCACTCATTGGTGCCCACGATTGTGGTGGAGTGAAGGCTTGTCTTACTTTGGTACATAGCAACTGGCTTGCCAATTTAGAAAAATTAATGATTTCAATAAGATAAACTTAGTGGTGCCAGCTTGCTTTCTAAGTACTTAATTTAATTCACAAAACCAGTTGCGAAATATCTCTCGACTCGGGCTAATGAACCCCATAATCAAAAGTTAGACAGCAGCGTGTCGCGAAAAAAGTCTGTGGTCTCAGTCTGATACAGTCAATTCCAATAGATTCGATTTCAGATGAAATTAGTTGGTCGGTTATTTGAAATGTATAAAGGAGATGTTTAAAATAGGTCAAATCTTCTTTATTGGAGTCTTAATCATAGTTGCGAACTATTTAAGCTCATGTGCTCCGCGACCACAAGAAGATTGCGGCTTTGTTCAGAACATCTATGGCCAGCGAATCTCCTGGAAAACCAACTCTAAAACAACTGTAAAAATTGTTATTCACGAATCGGTTCCGGTTGAATTGCGGGCAGCGATTTACAGATCCGCTGCAACATGGGAGCGACAGGTAGGCCACAAAGTAATTGATATCTCTGAAGATTCGACACAGTTGGCGGGTGCGCCGTCCAGGGATCAGAAAAATGGTATTTACTTTTTATCGGAATGGGAGTCGAATAAGGCTTCTGAGCAGGGTCGAACATCGGTCTACTGGGCTGGTGATCAGATTCAAGAAGCAGATATTCGTATCAATGCTTATGACTTCAGTTACTATGATCAAAATCCTCAGCAATTGATTGGATCTTACAGCTTGAAAAAGTTGGGACAAACTGCAAGAGATGGTTACAGTTTCGAAGCTTTGATACTTCATGAAATGGGTCATTTACTCGGACTCAAGCATCGTGATGGGACGACGGTAATGGCCACGCATCTGGCGGCATTTACTAACCGAACTCAGTTGGCAACAACCGATCAAAGTGCGATTAGTTGCGAGTATAAATAGCTAAATAGTTAAAAGATTTTTTAGAAAAAGGCGAACGAATGAAAAACTTGGAATCGACAAAAAATCCGCAGCTGACCGAAGAAACTTTCAATGTAAATAAATTGGAATTCGGCGATGTCGTTGTTTATAATGAAATGGCCGACAACACCTCGATTAAAATAAACCTGATCGAGCAGCTTCATGCTCAATTGAACCAGATCGAAGAACTAACTCAAAAACGGCAATTCATGATGAAAGAAGTTCTGCAACTGATAGGTGAGTGAGGCTATTTAGCTTTTTTCGTCCGGTTCTTTTATGGCTTCTAATTTCGGAATTGAAAATCTAATGTAATCGCCGACGCGTTCCCGAGTCATGCCCTCTTGGCTGACCGGACGTTCAAATTTGAATTCCTCACGGAATGATTGATAATTGTTAGTTTTAATATTTTTGAGGTCATCCTGGGCTTCACCCCCAAACTTTCGCTGCCCTGAAATCACCGCTTTATCCCGCTGAATCGAAACCCGCAGGTTGTCTTTTTCATGCTCTGGCGCATAGGCTTCTATGATATAGAAATCGCCGTCGTCAGACACGCGGCTTCCGCGATCCTGCACGCGGTAGAAGTTATCATTTTCCTTGGTTTCGTAATTTTGAATTACGGGAGTTTTACGACTGTAGGTGTTTTTTTTTTATCAAGATTTTCAGAGGACGAGGCAGTTTGTGCTGAACTGGTGGACCGCGCTGCCGCTGAGGCCTGCTGGTCTTCGCGCTTCTGCTGGGCTTCGGCCTGCGCCTGTTCAGTGCGCTGCTGGCGGTGCGCGGCTGCTAACTGGCGAGATTCTTCATTAATATGACTGATGGCTGCAGCCGACTCCGTTTCAAGCTGCTTGGCTTGATCGGCGTAGTAATCACGTACCGACTTGATGTCGTCTTTCTGATTACTCATGATTTCGCGCCGGCGTTCAGACTTTTCCTGATTTATTTGTCGCAGGTAAGTCTGCTGAGTCTTTTTGTTTTGAACTGAATCTGCCATGGAGTCAGTGTATCAAAAAAATACAGCTGCGGACTCAGAAAGTGGGAATAGCCGTCAGTTCTGGGCTTTGGCTGGTGTTCGGGGCAAGTCGTTAGTCGGGTTCAGGCGCGGGTTATCGCAGTGGGATTTAAAAAAATCCGTTCTACCAAGGCAGCGCCAGGTTTCAATGTACGAGATTTCCTCACCGGATTTCAGCGGGTAGAACGTTGAATACTGTAAAGGATCAAGCGTTGTTTCTACTTGTTTGGTTGCCTGCGAATTTTTATTAATAATGTGCAAGGTGAAGACGCGGTATTCGGCCCCAGCGGAAATCGACACTAATAAAACTGCAAGAAAAACCATTCCTACTTATCGGCGCAAAAATCAACAATCTTTAATGCGGCAATTTCTGGCTGGTTCTCAGATTATTTTCAATGATGTAGAAGTAAGCCCTGACGATGCGGTGTTTGTCTTCTTCCGTCAGCGAGTTGATAAAGTTACATTTTTCATTCAAAGTTTTAAATTGCAGAAGAGTCAGAATATCATCCTGCACTTTTTTAATATTTTCTATTTCAAAAAAAATTTCTTCTGAATACGGCTGTTTAAAAACTTCGGCAATAAGTGAATTATCAAATAGAATATGAATTCCGAATTCAGATTGAGTCAGAATCGACTGAAGATTATTCACCTGCTGTTCATCGAGATAAACTTCTACTTTTGACAATGGGATCCTCTAATGAAATAAGACTGGGCGAGGAATATCGATATTGCAATCATGCTAAATTAATGACTTAATCAGTCATAAGCTTGGTGGATGAATTGAACTTCTTTTTGAGCTAGTATTTAAGCAACGGAGCTAATATGAGTAAAATTGCCAGAAAATTGAACAAAAATATCAATGCAAAAAAATCAAAATCCATCAAAATAAAATTGAAAAAACCAACTGGCACTTCTGCAAAACGTAAAGCAAAAACTCACAAAGCGGCAAAAAAAATTCAGGAAAAAGAATTAATCATCATCGACGAGCAACAAGGTCTGATTTTTGAAAATGATAAAACACTTTTTGGCTATTTTTCAGTACCGATAAAAGAATACGAGACCCGCTTTCAGGAAAGCTACGATTCCCGAAATGATTTTTCGCTGCTTGAGCATAAAGAGCATGAGTCTTTACTAGAAGAAACTCTCGATGATCCGGATGAAATCTGGTTGGACGACACAACATTTGAAGATCTGATCGTGCACACGCTGGTGAAAAGATTTGAAACCAAACAACAGGTTTTTGAGTATATCGCCGTGGTTTACATTAACACCGAAGACAGTTATCCGACGTTCGTATTTATTCACTTTCCAACCCGTGATGCTAAAATGCTCGAAACTTTCAGACAAAATGAGATTGTCTTTCACAAGAAGCTTGAGGCTATCCAGTTTGCCGCGATCGAGGGAGATTCTCTTCTGGAAGGTGATTACCTTGCCATCGGATTACTTGAATCGATGTTGAAAGTCCGCGGCGACAAAGATATCCCAACCGATAAGTTCAAGGATTTTAACGAGTGCCGTGAATCAACGATTGATTCACCGGATGAAATCTGGCGGAAAGTGGATTCAACGGGGCACATCTTGGTTACATTTATTAAAGAATTCAGCGATATGGGCACTGAAGATTTACATTATATTGTCATTACTGAAGAAGACACAGAAGCTCAGGTGAATTCACTTTTGTTTTCATTCCCGACAAACGACACAAGCCTGGTTGATCGATATCGGCAAGGTGAAAATCTGGAAGCCGAAGAAGTGGCCACCGAATCCAGCCACTAGAAACAATGCTGATCAAAATTCTGCTTTAATTGAGTTGCCGTCCAGCCGGTTACATCCGTTGCGTACAACGGATGTAATTTTTGAAGATTCTCTGCGCGGGCAGAGCCGTCGCTATTGAATTTGTACTCGATCGGACTGGTGAGGAATTGAGGAATCAAAACATCCGACTGAGTCAGTATCGTACCATCGGTTTTATAAACGACGACTTTCAAAACCTGGTACGGGTACTGGGCGTCGTCATTCAAACGGATATAGAAGCCAAATTGCTGACTGACCTGCGAAGCAAAAAATGAAGTCATCGTCTCGGAAGCGGTCTGCCCGTTTGAAAGTTTGAAAGTGCTGAACTCAAGCGGGTTAGCATCGAGTTGCGCAGTTGTTCCTATTACACGCCATTTGAAAAATCGAATGTAATAGCCGGTCTGTGTAACATCAGTAGATAAAAAGCTGAACTTTAGTTTGATCCAGTCTGGATTGATCTGGCCGGTTGAAGCTTCAACGAAATTAGCCAGATTGAGCGCAAGGCTACTTGAAACCGATTGATTACAATTGGCAAGCTGCTGGGGTTCAACGCCAACAACCAAACTTGTGTTGTCGATTGCATCTGCTTATTTATTTACACCGCATGAAGTTATAAAAGCGACAGCAATTATTGAAACAGCGATGGTCAGGATTTGTTCTTTTTTCATTGGAGCCTCCGGTGAGCCGTTCTCGTTACAAGCTGAGATATTAAATTTATATTGCAATGACTCTGCCATAGCTCAAAATGGGATTTTCTTCCTTCAATACCAGGATAGCTTAAACGGATTGGATCTGAGACAGCGGGGTTTTCTGATTCTCAGATTGAGGCGCGCGGTTTGTAAATTGTTACAGATGTGTAAGTTCTTTTCACTTCAATGATCAGAGTTGTCAGATCAGAGTTGTCCGAGTTCGACCCAGGTTACGCCGTCGCCGCCGGTTTCAGCATTGCCGGCTTTCCATTTTTTAACGTAAACAGAACGGGATAGATACGTGCGGATTGATTTCTTGAGCGTTTCAGTGCCGTGCCCGTGAATTATTTTTAATCGGTCTTCGTTCTGCTCTGTTGCTCGATCGAGAGTGAGCTCAAGCTGAGATAGGGTTTCCTCAACGGTTTTTCCACGGACATCCAGAATTCGATCTGTATCGACGAAACTGACCTGAGAATGGCCACTTCTTCGCATCAACTGCGAAGTGGGATTAGTGGCCTTTAGTGCGGGCTTCAGTTCGGTCCAGGGTAACTGCAGGCGGATTGACTGCGATAAAACCAGCACCTCACCACGCGCGTTCGGCGCCGATTGAATCACTCCGTCCTGATTCAGCGAAGGCACAAAAATTTTACTGCCGGGCGGGAATTTTCGGGCGAAATCCTCAGAATTTTGAATCTGAGTGTTTGGGGCGCTCGGTAATGGTTTGGCTTTTACGATTTCCGGCAAATTGTATTTAATTTCCTGCAACTGACGGTGCTTATCAAGGGTTGTTCCGGCTTTGACGGTCGCGATAGCCTCGTCGACGGTATGGGTGGCCTTCTTAAGTGCCTGGGTAAGTTTATTTTCTTTTTCTTTTTCGAAAGCCTGCAACTTGGTTTCAAATTCTTCCTGCACCTGCAGCGCTTTTTTGGTTTGTTTCCGCAAATTTTCCTGAAGCAGGCCGATATCCATTTTCAACGATTCTAACTCATGCATTTTGTTCTGCCGGGCGCGGGCTTCGGGCGATAGCTTTTCAACAGCGGCGGCAATGATGTCTGCCGATACGCCCACCCTTCTTGCGGTTTGCAGCGCCAGAGACTCCCCCGGAATGCCGGAAAGAAAATGATAGGTGGGCCGGCCAAGGACAGTATCGTATTCAAGACTGCCGTTTAAAATCGGGTCAGTTTCTTTCCAACCCGTTTTCAGCGGGCTCAGATGTGAGGTAATAACTGCAAAAACTTTATTTGCGGCATATTTTTCGATAAAAGCGCGCGCAAGTGCCGAGCCCTCTTCAGGATCTGTCGAACCGCAAATTTCATCAATTAAAATCAGATTGTGAAAACCACTCAATTGTGAGGCTTTATCCAGAATTTTCAGATGGGCCGCAAAGGTACTGAGATCTTCATCGACGCTCTGGGAATCACCGATGCCGGTAACGATTTCGCTGAAGAAGGGTAGCGCCGAGCCGCTTGCTGCGCAGATCGGCAGCCCGCATCTTGCCATTTGTGCAGCCAAGCCAATGGATTTGAGTAAAACGGTTTTGCCTCCGGCATTCGGTCCCGAAAGTATGAGCACGTATTTATCGGCCTGCATTGAAATGTTGTTACTGATGCTTTTTTTTCCGGAAAGTTTCAGCAGCGGATGTGCAAGTTCCTTCAGTTCGATTCGTGATGTATCGAACTGACAGCCGTGGGCTTCGAGCAAGGTACTTATCTGCGCTTTAGAAAAAAGAACATCGCAAATTTCAAGTACCAGTTTGGTCTTTTCAAAAGCCGGAGCAAGGGTGGCCAGATAATCGGAAATTTCGTGAAGCAGTCGCTCAATTTCATCGTCGATCTCAACTTCGATCTGGCGCAACCGGTTGTTCATCGGAATGACGGTTTCGGGTTCCATGTAGACTGTTTGTTTGGTCTGGGAACTACCATGAATTATTCCCGGTACAAAATGCTGCATTCCACCCTTGACCGGAATAACCCACCGGCCTTCGCGGGTTGTGACGTAACGCTCCTGCAGCATATGCTCAATTTTGTTATCATGCACCAGCTTGTCCATGTGCGACTCGATTTGGCGGGCTAAAGTTTCTTTTTCTTTCGACAACCGGTAAAGTTTTTCCGAGGCGTCCATGCGGATATCGCCAGATGAGGTCATCAAATTGTCGATCGCCGAAAGTGGTTCTTCAGCTTTCATCAAGAGTTCAAGCTGATCCTGTGCCCATGAAGTTTCCTGAGTCTTTAATGTTTCAGAAAGTGCAAGTGTTTCAATGCAAAAGTGGCGGAGATCTTTCAGCTCAAGAGTTTTGAGAACGGCTTTTTTCCTGATTCGGGTCATCCAGAGTTCAAAAAGATCAAGACTCTGCATATGCGGTCTGACACCGGATAAAATGACGGCAGCGGCAGATTCAATTTCATAAAAACTTTTCTCAGCTTCAGCGGAAGATTGGCAGGCGCGGGTGTCGGATATTTTATTTTTGCCGGTTTCGCTGGTTGCAAACGATCTTATTTTTTCAAGAATTTCCTGCCAATCGAGATTTTTTACTTCAAACATGGTCACCTTTGTTTTTATACATGAAAATGAGTCCCGGTAATAACGGCAGCCAGATCAGCCAATCCAGATATCCGAATTTGGTATAAAATGAATTTTCCGGATTTTGTTTGTATGGAATACTATAGGTATGTGCCCAGCTTTTATCAATTGGCGAATTTTCAAGCAGAGTGCCGTCTGCCAGAATAGCCGAAGAAATTCCGGTGTTCGTAGACCTGATTAACGGACGTCGTACTTCGATGGCCCGAGCCAGAGTCATGATCTGGTGCTGATAAGGCTCGGCCCACCAGCCGTACCACGAGTCATTCGTCACATTAAATATAATCTGCGCGCCGTTTTTAGCAAGACCGCGTGAAAAGCCCGGGTACAAAGAATCGTAACAGATCTGCGGCCCCATTCTTATCAATTTGTTTTTATACGGGATGGTGGCAACAGCTGGCCCTGAACCCTGCTGAAATACGCCGACAAATGGAAAAAATTTGTAGAGCACCGGAAACTGTTCGCCAAAGGGCAGGTATTCTCCGAAAGCAAGAAGGTTTGTTTTAAAATAAGGTTGGTCCGAAAACTTTCCTTCAGGTGAGAAATAAAAAACGGCATTTCGGATCATCGAAAAACCGAGATGATCCCTTTTGACCCGATCTACCGAGTAGCCACCGGTAATAACGGGTATCTCCCACTTGCGAACCGTGGCGATCAGAGATTTTTGTTCAATTCTTTCATGAAAATAATCGTCGAGGCCGAACGGCATTGCGGTTTCGGGCCAGATCATGATGTCGGTTGGCTGTGCGGCAAGTTGCTGGCTTGTTAGTTCAGAGTATATGGACCGGATGAAAGAATGGTACTGACTCTTTTTTTCGGACTGTATTTTTTCGGCATTGCCGATATTTCCCTGCGCTACACCGATCCGGATGGTCTCATCGTTATGAGACCATTGCTTGCCTTTGTAGGCACCCAGCGCAGCCAGTGCGGCTATCACGATCAGGACCGAAAGTCCTACGAGCACGGACTTTGTTCGATTGGTGCGGAATTCGGTGTAGGCATAGGCCAGCCCCGCCTGAAACAATAAGAGCCAGGTTGAAAGCCCCCAGAAGCCAACACTGTCGGCCCACTGATACAGCGGAAATCTGATCCAGAGCAGAGTGTAGGCCAGATTCCATTCGAAAATCGAAGGCCAGACTCTTTCTAATAGCGCAAGCAGGAGTGCCAAAATAACAAACTGTACCGGCACTTTTACAATATTAAAGCGGCGGATAACCATTACGCCGACCAAAAGCGAAATCGGGATATAAACGTGCATCAGGCCGGCATACAGAAGGAGGGCACCAAGCGAAAGGCTCCAATGAAGGTGGCCGAATTCCGATGCCACGTAGTAAATCCAATTAAATCCGATCAAGGTCAGAATAAACTGCGAAACCCAGCCGGCAAAGAACACCTTCTTGAGGGAATGTTTATCCGAAATCAGGCCCAGAGTTGCGATCCATAGCGGTATATAGCAGAACAACAATGCCCAGCCCTTAAAGGGAATGTAAGAAGTACCGACAAGAATACCGCACAGTACGGACAACAGAAAATATTGAGGAATACTCTTGAAAATAATCAAAAATCTGGTCATGCTGATATCAGTATCATAATCTGTTATTCGGGGGAAGACGCAGATGAATAAAGTAGAAAACAATTGGACTCAGAAATCCGGCAATGAAACCGGAAGTACTGGAAGAACAGACCAGCAAGTCTGCTTTAGGTGTCCCCATTGTCAAAAATTATACAAGACAAGCTCTGATGTTTTTGATGGCAACAATCCCGCATTCGACTGTACAACCTGTTCAAAGGCTTTTTTATTAACCGATGAAACTGATTCATTCGGCCTGTTTTTAACGAATGATCACACTAAAAAAACCTTCAGCACGTGCCCGAAATGTTCGGGTTTGAAGCCGCACAATGCGGATGAGTGTCCGAGCTGCGGCGTTTTTGCCACTAAATATATCGAATTGCAAAAAGCTGAAAGCCCGGTGCTTTTTGAACTGAATCAAAATTGGCAGAAGGTTTTGCTGAATTTCAATAACGACCAGCTTCACCAGGACTTTATTAACAAGTGTCATTTGAAACTTGCTCTTAATTTCGCTTTTCAGAAATATTCTGATCTTGAAAAAACAATGGGGTTTGATTCACTCTGTGAAAAATATATCCGGCAGATTGAGCTGCGGCTCGAACAGCAGTTTAAGGCACCGAGCAAAACCTCCCAGACTCGCGCACTTGCCGAAACCAGTCAGGTTACATTGACGCAATATCTGTTTATCAGCCTGGGTATCATCGGGGTGCTGTTGCTTATTTTTAATAAATTTATTCCGTCATTTCCGAATTTTAACGGCTTGGTATTTGTGATTACCCTTATGGCGTTCGGGATCGGGTTGTTTTTCAGTGGAAATTCCAATTTCAAAATTTAGCCAAAATTTAGCTAAATTTTAGTTTTCTGTTTCTTTGACTTCGGGTTTCTGATCATCAGCCAGTTTCGTATTGGTTTTTTTATCCAGACGTTTATTATTTATAAACTGTTTAAATTGCTTTCCGAAATTGGCAACGTCGCCGACGTTTTTCATATTAGGGTCTTGGCCGTTCCCGAAGTTATCCCGCATTTTTGAGTCGGAAGGAAAGCTATCCTGAACGTTCGACTTTGCTGAACCCGAAAAGCCGGTTTCGGCACCTAAAATCGTCAGGGCTTTAAAAAGATTCAATTGGCGGGAAGTTCTGGTTTTTGCGATCAGGGAGGTCGCTGAATCACCGGTTGCAAGAATGTATTTTTTAATTTCGGCCGCTTTGAAATACTGATTTTTGTGCGACATAACCAGCGAAGCTGCTCCGGTAACAAATGCCGTTGCCTGAGAAGTGCCGGTCATCAGACCATAAGAATTCTGCGGCAGACAAGACAGGATGTTCTGTCCGGGTGCCGCGATGTCAACGGTAAGCACACCGTAATTTGATGACGACAGCACTTCGGTTGTCGGGTCAATGGCCGTTACTGAAATAATATTTTTTAGGCTGTAATCGGCCGGATAGTAGTGATGTTGATCGGAATTGGATCTTTCATTTCCGGCGGCGGCCACAAAAAGCACGCCCTTTTTTTCGGCCAGTTCGACCGCTTCGAATTCATCCTGAGAATAGTCGGTACCACCGCCTGAATAATTGATAATGTGGGCACCCATTTTTATGGCATAGCGAATAGAGGCAATCGTATTTTTAAGATTGTCGGTGTTCGGTACTTTGGGGTCAAAATACTTCAGAATCATAAGACTTACATTGGGTGAAATTCCGATGATCCCTTTGTTATTTCCGGCCTCGGCACCGATAATACCGGCGATGTGGGTACCATGACCATGGTTATCAGTTAATTTATTGTTACCAGTTACAAAATTCCAGCCGTGAATATCGTCGATGAAACCGTTCTGATCGTCATCGATTCCATTGCTGGCTTTATCGCTGCCTTTGGCGTCTTGCCCGGCTTCTCCCGGATTCGTCCAAAGGTTATTTTTCAGGTCTTCATGTTTTTCATCAATGCCGGTGTCGATGACGGCGATTATCGTGTTCTTATTACCCTGCGAAACCGACCAGGCCCGGGCGGCATCGGACTTTTTAAGACCCCAGGCCTGTTTGATCGCCGGATCATTAAACAAAGCGGAAGGCTCATCTACGACTGAATTCGTCTGGTCTTTAACAAAGCCAAGTTCCAACTCGCGTTTATCGGGATGACTAGAGCGTTTTTTAGTCGATTGGGTCTCCCGTAGAGGATTCAATTCTGAATCATACGTGGAATAAAATAAAGCACATAACAAAAGAACGCCGAACGAGATGTTTATTCCGATCAAAGGAGTAATTTTCTTCATGTCTATCCTTTCGGATAAACAGAGGTGCGCCTTAAGAAAAGTTCTGCTGGACCAGCGGTTCCGTACGAATTAGTTCAAAAAGTTCAGCGGAAAATCATGTTCAGTGTCTCGATTTGAGATGCGCTCATAAAACAGCTTATTTCTGGCGATCAATTTAACATAGGTTCTTGTTTCGTCGTAGGGTATTTCCTCGATAAACTCCAGGATGTCACTTCGGTTTCGATTTTTTAGCCAGCCTGAAAGAGCTCCCGGTCCGGCGTTGTAAGCGGCAGCAACGTATGTCAACTGGCCGTTTTGTTTTTTAACCTGCTCCATTAACTCAAAAGTTCCAAGCTGAATATTAATCAGCGGGTCAAACAGGTCTTGTGTTGTTTTGTACGGGACTTCGAATTTTTTTGAGAGTTGCTTTGCAAGCTTAGGTATAACCTGCATAAGGCCCATGGCATCAGCAGGGCTACGGGCTTTTTCATTAAATGCGGACTCCTGCTTCATAATTGAGTAAATCAGCGAACTCGGAATTTTAGTTTTGAAAGCCATTTCGTTGACTTGATCCTGGTAGGGTTGTGGAAAGAGCAGTTCCGGATAGCTCAAAAATACATCTATTTTTTCACTGTTGTCGAGTTTTCCAAAAGTCCGGAACAAGGGCATATATATTTTATTGTTTTTGGCCAGGTTCAGGCTGAGATTAACCTCGTCTTCCTTGGTTTTTGCGATGAGTCCCACGGCTTTTTCCGTCAGGTCAAATTCGCGGAACTTGATAAGGCTCGTAAAAATGCCGCGCTCGATTTCCGGCACAAGTTTGAGCTCAACGTCATAAGTAAATACGCCAGTGCGTTTAATATCCTTTATTGCCGGAAACTTCCGGCCCAATTCGCGGTAGGAGACAAGCCCGTAATAACCGAAAAAATCATTTTGTGTGATGGATTCGAATATAATATCGGCGAGCGAAGGCTGCTCGAGGTACTTAAGGCTTCGGGCCTGATAAAATAAGGCTTTCGATTTTTCTGAAAGATCAGTTGTAACCGCAGCGAGATTTGCAAAAGCTTTTTCGGACTCAATGTAGTTCTTTTCTTTGTATAAAATCCAACCTTTGACCCACAGGATTCGATCCATGCTGAACGAGAGAAACTTCGGGCTATACTTTTCAACATCTTTGATGACTAAGTCGTACTGTTCAACCGCAGCCAATGTGTCTTTTGACTCTTCGAAGATCCGCCCTTTCAGAAAAAGAAGTTCTGCGATGGAGCGATCTTTTATCTGGTTTTTCGTTTCGTTAATAATTTTTATTGCAGCTTTGGCGCTGTCTTCAGTCCAGTTAGTTTTTACGGCAATCTGAGCGGCTTCAAGTAGAATGGTCGGCGCCGGATTGTCTTTCTGATCCTTGCGGTTCTTTTTGTAATTCTGCAAAGCCCATTTATACATGGACATCGACGTTTTGACGTAGTCGTTACGATTGACATGCCGGCGCTGTTTTGAGCGCAACAATTTATAGAGTTTGAATTTGTTGGTTGCGACGGTTTCCTTTTTAATTTTACTTTTGATTTCGTCGACGGTGAGATCAGCGCTGAATTTGTTATCGATTTTTGCCGAATCGATATTCACGATTTCCTGCGAGAAAAGTTTGCGCTCAAAGTCTGACAATTGCGCGAGGTCGAAACTGAAATCTTTGCAGCGGGACAAAGCCCGCAATGCCGCCAGATTTCTTAATGGGAAGGTTTTATCTGAGGCCTTTTCGATCAGTTCAGTGCAGGGGAAAGAAGAAAGCACCGAGCTGTCTTTTTCGATGTCATTGATATCGCTGAAGGGCAGTAAAGACTGCGATTGGCAGGCCGTTGAAATAAGAAAAGCGCAGGCCGTCAATATGAATCTGGAATTAAAACAATCTGCCATAAACTACCTTTGCCGTCATGCTTTGACGGCTGATTTTGATTTAATCTGAACGGTTTTAAAATCAAACTTAAGTTTTTCGTTTCCCGGTTCGGTTGAAACGTGAACCCGTCCACCTTCTTTAAGCTTACCAAAAAGTAGCTCGTCTACCAATTGAGTTTTAATTAATTGATCAATTTTACGCGCAATTGGTCTAGCACCATATACGGGATCAAAGCCTTTATCTGCCAAATACTGTACCACATCGTCGGTGTAGCTTAAATCAACTTTTTTATGAGCCAGGGTTAAACGGAGATCCGACAAGAACTTTTCAACCACCTTCAGAATAAGATCAAGCGTTAACGAATTGAAATAAACAACCTGATCAAGGCGGTTGATAAATTCCGGCGAAAAAGTTTTTTTAATTGCATCCGCGCTGATGCCGCTGCGGTCGGTTTTAAAAAGACCGATGGTGCCTTTTGCCACATCGATAGCGCCGGCATTGGTCGTCATGACGACAAGCGTATTTTTAAAATCCACTGTTCGGCCATTGCCGTCTGTCAGGCGGCCGCCGTCCATTATCTGCAGCAGAATATTGTAAATGTCGGGATGGGCCTTTTCAATTTCGTCGAGCAAAATCAGCGAGTACGGGTTTTTTTGCACCTGTTCTGTGAGTTGGCCCCCTTGCTCATAGCCAACATACCCCGGAGGCGCGCCGACCAGTCTTGAGATCGCATGTTTCTCCATGTATTCACTCATATCGAATCGGTGAAATTGAACTCCGAGGATTCGGGCCAATTGTTTACAAACTTCGGTTTTTCCAACTCCGGTTGGTCCTGCAAACAAAAACGAACCCCAGGGTTTTTCTTTCGCATCCAGACCACTCCGTGCAAATTTAATAGAGCGAACAAGTACGTCGATCGCTTCGTCCTGTCCGAAGACCAGCGCTTTAAGTTTTTTATCAAGATCCTTCAGTCCCTTCAGGTCATCGTGCGACATTTCCACAGTTGGAATTCCGGAAAGCCGGCTGACAACTTCCATCACATCTTTTGCTTCAATCACGGGTATGCCCGCATTTTTTTCGGGCGCCCGCAATTTGACGGTGCTTCCCACCTCATCCAGCAGGTCAATGGCTTTGTCGGGAAGTTTACTGTTCAGCAGATATTTCTGAGCGAGATCCACGCATGACTTCAGGCTTTCCTCTGAGTACGTCACATTGTGAAACTCCTCATATTTTTTCCTGAGGCCACGGATAATCAGCAGAGTATCTTCTAAAGTCGGTTCGCTGACATCCAGCCTTTGAAATCTGCGAGTTAAAGCGCGGTCTTTTTCAAAATGCTGCCGGTATTCCTGAAACGTCGTAGCTCCAATACAAGAGACTTCTCCCTTTGTAAGCGCCGGCTTAAGCAGATTAGAGGCATCCATCGAACCGCCGGAGGTTGAGCCCGCGCCGACAATCGTATGAATTTCATCGATGAAGAGTATTACATTTTTCCGGGTTTTAACTTCTTTGAGGATATTCTTTAAGCGGCCTTCGAAATCTCCACGGAATTTTGCGCCGGCGAGCAACGAACCCAGGTCGACAGAATAAATAATTTTATCTTTCAGAAAATCGGGGACGTCTCCCTGAACGATTTTTTCAGCCAGGCCTTCTGCGATCGCGGTTTTTCCCACGCCGGAATCTCCGATTAACAACGGATTGTTTTTGGTTCTGCGTCCTAGAGTCTGAATCATTTTTTTCAAGAGATCGTTGCGCCCGATAAGGGGATCTTTTTTTCCCGATAATACGAATTCGTTCAGATTCAGCGCAAAGTCATCCAACGCCGAAGACTTCGTGCCGGACGAATTTGTTTCGGTACCGTCTTCAGAAAGCCCTTTAACCGGGCCCGCGGTGAGTTCATGGCTGATGATTGAGATCACGTCAAACTGTCGGACGTTACATTTTTCCAGACAGTAAGTCGCAAATGACTTTTTTTCCTCAAAAATTGCGACGAGAACATGGCCTTCATTAATTTCGTTTTTGCCGGCGGCCTGAATCTGCAGCGCCGCTCTTTCAAAGACGCGGTGTAATGCCGAACTGAGATCGGGTTTCCAGTTTTCAATTCCCCCGAAAATTTTCTTCTGCTCATCGGTGAAAACCGGATTTTTAGCGATATACACAATGAGCTCATTTTTTACATCAGTCGGAGTGGTGCCCAGTTTTTCCAGGATTTCAACAATAGACGGCGCCTCGAGAAGGCAAAAAAGAAAGTGTTCGAGTGTTACAAATTCATGGCTTTTTTTGCATGCAAGGTCGATGGCTTTGCCGAATCTTTTGTCTAATTCTTTTGATAGCATTTTATGATTCCTCCTCAAAACTTGTTTTAAGCGGATGTTGATTGTTTTTGCTGAACTGATTCACCTGCATAACTTTTGATTCGGCTATTTCAAACGAATAAATTCCGGCAAGACCCACCCCTTTGTTGTGGACGTCCAGCATTATTTTATGCGCCTCAGGCTCGGGCTTGTTAAAAAATTTTGACAATACAAAAATGACAAAATCCATTGGGGTGTAATCGTCATTATGCATAAGCACCTTGTAGAGCTTCGGCTTCTCAGTTGAGACCGTGTTTTCAATATCTAGGTCTAGGTCGTTTCCGGTATCGAATTTAGTATTTCCCATACTCCAAATTATAGCCGAAATCTCATAATGAAATAGCTATATTTACTGAAATAAATAATGTTGCACTCCGATATCGAAGTGATATCCTTTTTAGGTCATGTAAAAACAATTAAAACGATATGTACAAAAATGTATGTATTCATAAAACAAGGAGAGTTTTCAGATGCGTAATTTAGTCAATAACAATAAGGGCTTCTCGCTTATCGAATTGATGGTCGTTGTGGCGATTATCGGTGTTCTGGCAGCGGTCGGAGTGCCACAGTACGCAAAGTTTCAGGCCAAGGCTCGGCAGTCTGAGGCGAAAGCTCACTTGTCTGCTTTGTACACCGCTCAAAGTAGTTTTCATGCAGAATGGAATATGTATACAACTGATTTGAGAAACATGGGATTTGCCCTCACTGGAAATCAGCTTCGGTACACCGCTGGATTCAATACAGCCGCAGCCAATTACTCTGTAGCTAATGGCGCCCCGGCGCAACTTGCCGCCAATACTCAGGCGCAGGCAACTCTTGTTAACACAGGAGTCAGCCCAGCTAGTTGGGTAGCGGTACTCGGTTTTGGCGTTGCTCCAATTGCAATATTTGCTTCGACGGCAACTAATAGTGCGACATTTGCACCTATAAGTTGGTTGGGCGTTGCAGTTGGCGATCCTCGAAGTACACCAGCGGCCTATGCCGCGGCTACTTCAGACACATGGAGTATCAATCAAGCCAAACTGGTAAGAATGGAAATCAGTGGAATGTAGTCTGGTCTAGCTAGCTAAATTCCGTATATTTTAATTTTTTCTAAATTAGATCAGACTGTTAAAGCAGTCTGATCTTTTTAATTTTCATCGCCTCATTATGGCCGAAATCTCATTATGAAATAGCTATATTTGCTGAAATAAATAATGTTGCACTCCGATATCGAAGTGATATCCTTTTTAGGTCATGTAAAAACAATTAAAACGATATGTACAAAATTGTATGTATTCATAAAACAAGGAGAGTTTTCAGATGCGTAATTTAATCAATAACAATAAGGGCTTCTCGCTTATCGAATTGATGGTCGTTGTGGCGATTATCGGTGTTCTGGCAGCGGTCGGAGTCCCACAGTACGCAAAGTTTCAGGCCAAGGCTCGGCAGTCTGAGGCGAAAGCTCACTTGTCTGCTTTGTACACCGCTCAAAGTAGTTTCCATGCAGAATGGAATATGTATACAACTGATTTGAGAAATATGGGATTTGCCCTTACTGGAAATCAGCTGCGATACACCGCTGGATTTAATACAGCCGCAGCCAATTACTCTGTAGCTAATGGCGCCCCAGCGCAAGCTGCTGGTAATACTCAGGCGCAGGCACTTCTTGTTAACACAGGAGTCAGCCCAGCTACTTGGGTTTTGGTACTCGGTTTTGGCAATGCTCCAATTGCAATATTTGCTTCTACGGCAACTAATAGTGCGGCATTTGCACCTATAAGTTGGTTGGGCGTTGCAGTTGGCGATCCTCGAAGTACACCAGCGGCCTATGCCGCTGCTACTTCAGACACATGGAGTATCAATGAGGCCAAACTGGTAAGAATGGAAATCAGTGGAATGTAGTCTGGCCTAGCTAGCTAAATTCCGTATATTTTAATTTTTTCTAAATCAAATCAGACTGTTAAAAGCAGTCTGATTTTTGTAGTTTTCAAGTGAGTAGTTTTTTAATGATTATGAAGTTTTTAGCTCGTATTAAATCCCAGTTAGTTTTGACGTGCTTTGCAGTCTTGTTTTTTAGTACGCAAGCTCTATTTGATATTCCTAGCGTTCAAACTCGAAAAGACTATATAGCGCCACCAATTGAAATTAAATATTTAACAAATGGATTTGCTACTCAAGCTTCCGATTCTTTTTGGTTACGAGCAATTCAGGATATGGATTATTGCGAACAACCAATAAACGAAAAAGAATGTTCAGGTCAATCATGGCTTTTTAGTGTTATTAACATGACCGTAGAATTAGATAAAAATTTTACTGAAGCCTATTATTATGGTGCCTTAGCCTTATCAATATTAATTTCAGATTATAGTGGCGCTTCGATTATTTTCGATAAAGGTGTTCGCCTCTTTAACAAAAACTGGCCTCTTTTGTACGCTGCGGGCTATCATGCATTGTTAGAAGAAAAAAATAAACTAAAGGCGTCAAACCTCTATTTAGCTGCGGTAGAAAATGGTGCGCCGGATTGGGTTCGATTGATGGCGGGAAGATTGGCCAGCGAGGGTGGAAATAATAAACTTGCCAAAGAAATATTGCAGGAACTAATTAAATTTGAAGCCAATTCTTTATGGATTGAAAAACTAAGAAAAAAAATTGATAAAATGGAAGTATCCAACTAACCTGTTATTATATTCAGCAGGCCGCTTATTAAACATCGACAATCCTTGACCTTTTTTAAAAAGTCCTCATATTAATCCAATATGTCTTCAAAACGTGATTATTACGAAATTTTAAGTGTGGAAAAAACGGCTGATGCCGAGACGATAAAAAAGTCATACCGTAAGTTAGCCATGCAATTTCACCCCGACCGAAACCCCGGCGACCAATCCGCTGAAGATAAGTTCAAAGAAGCCGCCGAAGCTTATGAGGTGCTGAGTAATTCTGAAAAACGAGCCCAGTACGACCGATTCGGGCATCAGGCCTTTCAAGGGCGAGGCGGAGCCAGCGGAAATGGCGGCTTCAATGACATGAACGATATTTTTTCGCAGTTCGGTGATATTTTCGGCGATATTTTTGGTGCAGGCGGCGGCGGGTTCGGTCAACAAGGTGGACGTTCGCGCTCGCGAAACGCAATCAGAAAAGGTGCGGATCTCAGGTTTGTGACGGAAGTTGAGTTGAGTGAGGTCGTCACCGGAAAAGAACAACAGATTGAATTTGATACAGAAGCCAATTGCAGCGACTGCAACGGCACAGGAGCCGCTAAGGGCTCAAAAGCCACAACCTGTAAAGTGTGCGGCGGAGCAGGACAAGTGGTCCGTCAGCAGGGTTTCTTCACGATGGCAACAACCTGCCATAATTGCAGCGGTTCGGGCGAGGTTATCGAAACTCCGTGTACGGGCTGTAAGGGCCGCGGCCGGATTCAAGCCAAACGAAAAATAAAAGTTACAATTCCTGCAGGAGTGGACAACGGTACTCGCTTGCGGGTGGTCAACGAGGGCGAAGGCGGTTACGCCGGCGGCCCCAATGGCGATTTGTTTGTTGAAATAAGGGTAAAAGAAGACGACGTGTTCAGCCGCGAAGGCGATCACGTATTTGCCGAACTTGATGTTCCGTATGTGCAATTTCTGCTTGGCGGGAAGTTAACAACCGACGCCCTCGACGGCGACGTCGAAGTGGATATTCCGCGCGGGGCTAAACCCGGCGACAGAATAAAAGTAACCGGGCGGGGAATGCCTTCGCTCAGAGGCTCACGACGCGGCGACCTCTATTTCAGCCTCAGCGTAGAGTTTCCGGAAAAACTATCAGAAGAGGAAGACAAATTGATCAGGCAAATAGCAGATCTGAGCGGGACAAAAGTGGGTGCTAAAAAAAAGGGCTTCTTTAAGTAGATTTAGTCATTTTTATTTAAGGTTTTTCCCATTTATTTGGGGAAGTTGGCTTGACGCTTTGGCGTTTGCCTACACATTTAGGACAGCTGGATTAATAGAATTTTTATTTAAAGGGAGTATCAAAATGGGAAAAATTATAGGCATAGATTTGGGAACGACCAACTCATGTGTGGCAATTATGGAAGGTGGCGAGCCCAAGGTTTTAGTCAATGAAGAGGGCGCACGTACGACTCCTTCAGTTGTGGCCTACACCAAAGACGGCGAGCGCCTGGTTGGGCAGATCGCGAAACGTCAGGCCGTTACAAACCCGGAAAATACCATTTTTTCGGCTAAACGTTTCATCGGTCGTAAATTTGAGGAAATTCAGGAAGAAATAAAACTTATTCCATACAATGTTGTCCCGAAAAACGGCGGCGCGGATTGCGCCTTTAAAATTCAAGGCGACAAATTCGTTTCTCCAGAAGAAGTCGGCGCTGCAGTTCTCGCAAAACTTAAGAAAGTTGCAGAGGATTATTTGGGCGCAGAGGTAACCGATGCCGTCATTACGGTACCGGCATATTTTAACGATGCCCAACGACAGGCTACAAAAGATGCCGGTCGGGTAGCGGGTTTGAATGTCAGACGTATTATTAATGAACCGACAGCAGCGGCTTTAGCTTACGGTCTGGATAAGAAAAAAGATCAGAAGATTGTGATCTACGATTTCGGTGGTGGAACTTTCGATATTTCCGTTCTTGAAGTCGGAGAAGGTGTTGTAGAAGTTAAATCCACTAACGGTGACACGCACCTTGGCGGCGATAACTTCGACGTTGTAATTTTAGAGTGGTTGATCGCAGAATTCAAAAAAGACCAGGCCATCGATCTAAAAAATGACAAAATGGCGCTGCAGCGTCTAAAAGAAGCGGCAGAAAAAGCAAAGATCGAACTATCTTCAGCCCAGGAATCCGATATTAATCTGCCATTCATTACTGCAGATCAATCAGGACCTAAACATTTACAGATTAAACTGACCCGTTCTAAATTTGATCAGATGACCGAAGCACTTGTAAAACGTTCGATTGAACCTTGCAAGAAAGCGCTGGCCGATTCAGGTTATAAAACGTCTGAAATTGACGAAATCGTTCTGGTCGGCGGAACAACGAGAATTCCGGCAATTCAGAAAGCCGTAAAAGAATTTTTCGGTAAAGAGCCGAACAGAACAGTGAACCCAGATGAAGTTGTAGCCATCGGCGCTGCGGTTCAGGGCGGTGTTCTTGCCGGTGATGTAAAAGATATTCTGTTACTTGATGTAACTCCGTTATCCCTCGGCATCGAAACTCTGGGTGGTGTTATGACCGCTTTGATCGAGCGTAACACAACAATTCCATCTAAAAAGACACAAGTATTCTCGACTGCGGCCGATAATCAGCCAGGCGTAGATATCCACGTTCTGCAAGGTGAAAGAAAGATGGCAACTGATAATAAGTCGCTTGGACGCTTTGAGCTTTCAGGAATTCCTGCGGCACCGCGCGGAACTCCGCAGATTGAAGTTATTTTTGATATGGATGCCAACGGAATTTTAAATGTTTCGGCAAAAGATACGGCTTCGGGTAAAACCCAGAACATCAAAATCACGGCTCAGTCGGGTTTAAGCGAAGATGAAATCAAAAAACTGGTTAAAGAAGCCGAACTGCAGGCCGATGCTGATATAGAAAAGGCCGAAGCTGTTCAGAACCGGAATAATTTAGATAATCTGGTTTATCAGACTGAAAAACTGATCAATGAATCCGGTTCGAAATTAGCAGAGGCTGATCTGTCCGCCGCAAAAACGATGATTGCAGATGCAAAAGTGGTTCTGGAAAATAAAGCGGCCACTACTTCTGAGTTGAAAGCGGCCTTTGAAAAGCTGCAGACATCTTCCCATAAGATTACCGAAGATCTTTATAAAGCATCTAGCGCGCAACCGAACGGATCTAAAGATTCAGGTACTGGTGGCGGCGAGAGCGCCGGTAAATCTGGTGAGAAAAAAGGCGATGATGTTATCGACGCCGATTTTAAAGATGTGAACTAAAAAACAAAGAAGAATTGTTTAGCTTCAAAAAGGCTTATTGTTAACTCAATAAGCCTTTTTTTATTTCAATTTTCTGAATACAATTTAAGTCATGAATCAAAACAAAAAATGGCTTGAAATCGCTGATCGCCTCAGTTGGTTTAAAAAACCGACGTTGGCCGACAACTCCACTTTTAATAAACCAGTATCCATAAAATGGTATGAGGACGGCGAACTTAACGTCAGTTTTAACTGTATCGACCGCCATCTTCCGGAACGAGCAGATCAAATTGCCCTGATCTGGGAACCAGACAGCATTTCGGAAGAAGCAAAAAAAATAACCTACGCAGAATTATCAAATTCAGTAAACCGGTTTGCAAACATATTAAAAAGAAACAAAGTCAAAAAAGGCGACCGCGTCACAATTTATCTACCGATGATACCCGAGGCGGCTTTTGCGATGCTGGCCTGTGCGCGGATCGGGGCGATTCATTCCGTTATTTTTGCCGGGTTTTCGCCGGATTCAATTGCGAACCGCCTGGAGGATTGTGAAAGTGATTTTATCATTACGGCAGATGAAGGCCTGCGAGCGGGCAAAAAAATCGAACTTAAAAAAAATGTGGATGCCGCCCTCAATATTCTCAGCGAAAAAAAACACAATCCAGTCAGAAAAGTGCTGGTCGTAAAAAGAACCGGCGGTGAGATCGCCTGGAATGCGGCGCTTGATATCTGGTATCACGAAGAGTTGAATCAGGTTGATGCTGTTTGTGTTCCGGAGAAAATGAACGCCGAAGACCCGCTATTTATTCTTTATACGTCAGGCTCTACCGGAAAGCCCAAGGGTGTGCTTCACACAACGGGCGGTTATCTGGCCTACGCCAGTTACACCCATGAAATAGTATTTGGTTACAAACCCGGCGAAATTTACTGGTGTACGGCCGATGTCGGCTGGATAACAGGCCACAGCTATATTATTTACGGGCCACTTGCCAATGCGGCAACCACTGTCATGTTTGAGGGCGTTCCGAATTATCCGAATGTATCGAGATTCTGGAATGTCATTGATAAGCATAAGGTGAATATTTTTTACACTGCACCCACGGCAATTCGGGCGCTGATGCGCGAAGGAGAGTTGCCGGTCAGCAAGACATCCCGAAGCTCATTAAGGCTCCTAGGTTCGGTCGGAGAACCGATCAACCCCGAGGCCTGGAACTGGTATCACCGTGTGGTCGGCGATGGTCGGTGTGCAATAGTGGACACCTGGTGGCAGACCGAAACGGGCGGCATTTTGATTTCGGCGCTTTCCACCGGTACAGCCACTTATCCACTGACGTTGAAGCCGGGCTCTGCAACCCTGCCGCTGCCTGGAGTATTACCCGCAATCCTAACGACCGAAGGTCAGTTGTTGGATGGCGCCTGCGAAGGTGTGCTGGTGCTCAAGAATTCTTGGCCCGGTCAGATGCGGACGGTTTATCGGGATCATGCAAGGTTCGAAGAAACTTATTTCTCAACCTACCCAGGTTACTATTTCACCGGCGACGGCTGCAAGCGCGACGAAGATGGCTATTACTGGATAACCGGTCGGGTAGATGATGTGCTGAATGTTTCGGGGCACCGGCTCGGAACGGCCGAGGTTGAATCGGCCTTCGTCGACCATCAAAGCGTTTCTGAAGCTGCGGTTGTTGGTTACCCGCATGACATCAAAGGCACGGGAATTTACGCCTTTATTACACTTAAAACCGGTGTTGTTCCTTCGGATGCACTTTTGACAGAGCTTAAAGGGCATGTGCGAAAGTTGATCGGACCCATCGCCACACCCGACATTATCCAGTGGGCGCCGGGGCTTCCGAAAACCCGATCCGGGAAAATTATGCGCAGAATTTTACGCAAGATTGCCGAAAATCAGCTGGAAAATCTCGGCGACATATCAACATTGGCAGACACGGGAGTTGTCAAAGATCTTGTCAAAAACCGGATTTGAAAGTAATCTTGTTTTTATGAAAAATAAAAATACTATCATCGTGTTTGCGACCCTATTTTTACTTGCCGTTTTGTCCCGGTGGGTGTCGCATTTCTGGAATTTTACTTTGCTGGGTGGCGCATTTTTGTTTGCCGGCGCTTATTTTACCGATAAAAAAATAGCGGTTTTGTTGATGCTTTCTGCAATGCTCGTCAGCGATTATGTCATCGGCTGGCATGATCAGATGCCTGTTGTTTATTTTGCTTACCTGATTGTTGTTGCGCTCGGTTTTCTGCTGAACCCGCAGTCAAGCCGGTTGAAAATTGTTGGCTACTCCGCTCTTGGCAGTTTTATTTTTTATGTTGTTACGAATTTTGCGGTCTGGTATCAGGGGGCGCTTTACCCGATGACTTTCAGTGGTCTTATCGAGTGCTATGTAATGGGGATTCCGTTTTATGGAAATCAGATCGTCAGTGATGTCGGGGCGAGTCTTGGTTTTTTTGAGATTGCTCGTCGGATTCCTGGTTTGGTTGGGGATTTGAAAGAAGCTAAGGCTGAGTAGTTAGTCGCACTCCATCCTCAAGGAGTCTTACTTTTAAAATAAAATCATTTTTCGGATGGTACTTATGATTTGCGTACTAATCATAAGTCGGTTTGGGGATTGATTACTTTTTCTTTTTTAGGGTTTGATTCATGCCCTTGATTTTTTTGATTTGTTTCTTTTGGAAGGCTAAGGTCTTTTTCATTATTTTTTCAGAGTCTGCTGAGAGAATCCTGGCCGCTAGTAAACCCGCATTAAAGGCGTTGTCGATTGCAACTGTTGCTACCGGCACACCACTTGGCATTTGAACAATCGAGAGCAGGGCATCTAGGCCGTTCAGGGTGTTGACTGTGACGGGTACGCCGATAACCGGTAATGGGGTTAGACTGGCTACCATACCTGGAAGATGAGCGGCGCCGCCTGCGCCTGCTATTATTACTTTGATTCCATTCTTGTGTGCGGCTCTTGCAAAACTGTACATCTCTTCGGGCGTTCTATGTGCTGATACAATTTTTGTTATAAACGGGATTTTAAATTCGAGCAGTGCCTCTTCGGCTTTTTTCATTACTTTGTGATCGGTTAAACTTCCCATAATGACGGCAACCTGAGGTTTTTTCACAGAAGTATTCCTTTTCTTTCCTGAAGGGCTTTTTTTAGCAGGGCTTTTTTGTTGCTGCCGACATAATTAATGTGGCCCATTTTTCTGCGCGGGCGGTTTTCGTCTTTGTTGTACCAATGAAAAGAACCGGTCGGAAATTTTTTAATATGCGGTACCCGCATCGTTTGACCAAGTAAATTAACCATGACGAAGGCTTCGGCTTTGGCGGTATTTTCGGGAAAGGGCATTCCGAGAATGGATCGCAAATGCAATTCAAACTGGTCGACTGAAAGTGCATCCTGCGAAAAGTGACCGGTGTTATGCACACGCGGTGCAACTTCGTTGATAACCAGTTTTGAGCCGAGATCAAAAAGTTCAAAGGCGATAGTGCCGACATAATTAATCTGGTTTAAAAATGCTGTGATCTGGGTTTTTAGTTTTTTTTCATTCGGATGACTTACCGGCCCCACGACGTAGTCGCACTGGTTATTTTTCTGGACCGATTGAATCATCGGCAATACCGTTGTTTGGCCGCGGGTATTTCGTGCAAAGATCAGGGATTTTTCTGATTTGAAACTGACAAAAGGCTCGATGATAAAATTAGATTCTTCACCTTTGATTGATTTTTTGAATTCCCTAAGGGCAACCGGGCTTTTAATGACATAAGTTCCATAGCCGTCATAACCGCCGATGCGCTTTTTAAAAACCACTTTTTTATTAAAGGCTTCAAATGCCAGTTCAATATCGTCTTTTGTGTTGATCTTGATGTGTTCAAGTGTTGGCAGATCAAAATCGTAAAGCCATTCTTTTTGCAGCAAGCGGTCCTGCAGGCGGCCTAAACAGGCAAGACTCGGGTAAATCTGTGTGCCTTTAATGTTTTTGATGCTTTTCTTAAGCAGGTCGGCTGAAATAAATTCACTTTCGAATGTTACCAGATCGCAGATTTGCATCAGACGGCGCACGTCTTTAATCGACTGGAAACTGCCTTTTACCCAGCGATTTGAAACCTGAACGGCCGGATCTGTGATTTTATCACTTAAGACCACTGTCATTAACCCCATTTGGTGGGCTTTGAGGATCAACATGCGGGCCAGTTGGCCGCCACCTATTATTCCGATCATTTTTTTGTGAATCGACATAACTTGATTCAATACTTTTATTTATAAAAAATAAAGTGTAAAAGCTGATTATGCGAAATCTGAATGAATTAAATTTTCCACTTTGCTTGGCTCCGATGGTCGGCCTCACACATGTGGCGCTCAGACGACTGGTCAGTGATTATCTGCCGAAAAATGCAACAACACACTGGCCTACGGAAATGTTGAATTCAAGGCGCGTTCCCAGTGAGAACCTGCTGACGACTCCCGAAACCCTGCGAAGGTCCGAAGAAAAATTTCTTGTGCCTCAAATACTCGGGAATGAAGAAGTTCCGATCGAGAAATCGGTAATTCGTTTAGTTAATGAGTGGGGGGCCTCGGGTATCGATATTAATATGGGTTGTCCGGTTCAGAAAGCTCTAAAACATAACTACGGCGTTTCCCTGATGGGCGATGTTGATTACGCAGCTCGAGTCGTGGAAATTACCAAAAGGCATTCGACAGTGCCAGTTTCGGTAAAACTGCGGGCCGTTGGCAGCGAAAAATCTGTGCCCGAGTTGATCAAATTCGTACAAAAACTGGCTGACGCCGGGGCCGATTGGATTACGTTGCATCCGCGAACGGCCGAGCAAAAAAGAAAAGGCATGGCGGACTGGTCGCAAATTTCAGAATTGAAAAAAAATGTGAAGATCCCGATCATCGGTAACGGCGACATTCAGATCTTTACCGATGTAGTGCAGATGCTAGGTGAAACCGGGGCCGACAAGGCCATGGCCGGGCGGGCACTTGCTGCAAGGCCCTGGATGATGTGGCAACTGGGCGAACACCTTAATTTTGAAGCGCCGGTCGGTTTTGAAAACTGCAAAGCGCCGCAAACTCCGGAAGAAGAAGGTGCCGAATTCGGGCGTTGCCTTCTGAAATTTATCGGTTACTGTGAAGAAAGTTTTATGTTGGATGCCAATGTCAGTGAGTCGCTGACATTGCGAAAAATACAGTTTTATATCCGCACCACTCATGTTTGGCTCGAGTTCGGTCATGCACTGATGGCAAAAGCCAGCCGGTGCCAATCTTTAGCAGAAATAAGAATCGTCGCTTCAGATTTTTTCAGTCAGGAGCAACGTATGAATTTAAGAACAGAACTTAGACAATAGGAGCTCATATGAATGGAAAAAAGTTTGTAATTTATTTTTTGTTGTTTACAGCGGTAACGGCAGTTGCCATCAGCTTATGGATAAAACAGGGGTATGACTCCAGACCGAACATTAAAATTGAAGAGCAGGTCAGGTAACCGGCCGTTTTTTAAGTTCCTGAATGGCAATCGATGTGAGAATCAAAATCGAAGAACCCACAATCTGAATCGGTTCGAGAATTTTTCCTAAAAAAATCCAATTGATTAAAACCGCGCTGAGTGGAAAAAACAATTCTGCAATCGAACCCCTATGCGCGCTCAATAGTTTTAACCCTCTATAATAGAGATACATCCCGCACAATCCGGATATGACGACGATGGCAAGAATTTTCGCTAAGATCTCTCCGCTTAAGTTTGCCGGGGCCAGGCTTTGGTTCATGAGTCCATAAAAGAAAAGAAAGATAAATCCTGCGCCGAAGCGACCCGCCATAATTTCAAGTTCAGAGAAGCCTTCTTTGGTCAGTTTCTTGCCGAATAAAGTTGAGATTCCCCAGCCAAAAACCGCGAACAAGGTCAGCACGTAGCCGAGCACGACTCCGGGTTTCTGATCGGCCGAGCTAGTAAATAGAGGCGCAAGATCGGGGTAAGAGATCAGGCCACCTCCGAATATGGCCAAGGCCGCGAAAAAGTAAAAACTTTTTTTAATTTTCTCCTTCAACACCAGTATCGAAAAAACAATGACGACGATGGGCTGAAGTTTTTGCAGGAGAATGACCAGCGAAGGGTTGATAAGCGAAAAAGCCTTTGTAAAGGCGAGCGTGCTCAATGCTGAGCCGATGACGCCGACGATTACGAAAGAAATGAGTGAGCTTGGCCGGACTTTCGTAAAATCGAGCTTCTTATAAAAAAAAACCGGAATAAAAATAAGCGTGAGAAAAAAGTGCTCGATAAAAACCAGGGTATCGGGTTGGATCAAGCCTAATAGTGGATACCGAATCAAGGTATCGAGCGACCACATCAGTGTACCGAGAATTATAAATAGAAAACCCATAGCTTTTACGACCCTAGAATCATGGGATCGAGTTTGCCTTCGTCATCAAGAGCTTTGATCTCTTTGTAGCCACCGATCAAAGAGTCGTTAACGAAAATCATCGGCACGGTTTGCCAGCCGGTTTTTACTTTCCAGCTTCTGAGTTCATCCAGATTATCCGTGAGATCAATGACCTCAACCTCAAACCCTTTGTTGTTAAAAAAAGTCATCGCCCGATCGCAAAACGGGCAGGGGTTTTTTTTGATCATTTTTATTTTCGCTTTTTGTTTCATGCGAATAACTTAATGGGGAGTTTAGAGATTAACAAGTTTTTCCTTGAACTGAACGGGCAGGGTTATAACTTTTAACTCTTCGAATATTTGGTGGAATTCGGGGGTGACGTGGGCCAATTGCTTCAGCCAGTTTTTTGTTCGGGCCACGGCAAAAGGGGCGCTGACATAAACAGAACTGGATTCAAAAAATGCCGGTAAAAGCATTTTAACATCGTGATAGCTTGAGGCATGCGCCGAATTTTTGATTCGCTTAAAAATAAACGGATCTCTCAGCGCTGCGCGCCCGATCATGTAGTCCGTGGTTTGAGCAAGACGGGCACAGCTTTTAAAATCGTCCACATTCCAGATTTCACCATTTGTAACAATCTTGATTTTTGAGACTTCTTTTATTTTTGCAATCCATTCCCAGTAAGCCGGTGGTTTGTAGCCGTCGGTCTTAGTGCGGCAATGAACGGTCAGCCAGTTGGCCCCGGCGGCTTCAATGGCCTGGGCATTGGCAAGACAGGCGCTCGGATCGTCAAAGCCAAGGCGGATTTTTACGGTTACCGGGGTTGCTGCCGGCACGGCATCGCGCACCGCTTTTACTATGTTGTAAATTCGGTCGGTCGATTTTAACAAAGTGGCGCCGCCATCATGACGATTGACAGTTTTAGCAGGGCAACCGAAGTTAAGATCAATACCCAGGGCGCCGAGCTGCTGGGCCCGCACGGCATTTTGTACCAAGGGGTCAACTTTGCCGCCAAGCAGTTGCACGAATACAGGAACGCCGCTGCGGGTGCGTGAGCCCGTTAGTAGCTCCGGGCAGTTTTTATAAAAAATCGCATCTGAATGCAGATTATCAGTAACCCTTAAAAATTCAGTCGTGCACTGATCTATACCACCGACTTCGGTCAGTAAATCCCGCATGGCCCAGTCGGTTACCCCTTCCATCGGAGCAAGATAGAGTTTCGGGTCTGGTATTTTTTGCATTTTTAGTGAATGCCGAGCTGATGAATATGTTCGAATTCGATTGGCGAAACTGGTTGAATTGAAAGCCGCGAGCCTTTTTTAATAACCATCATGTCTGAAAGGAGTGAATCCTGTTTTAGCGCGTCAAGAGGTATGAATGAATTGAATTTTGCGGTGAATTTCACTTCAACACAAAACCAGATCGGTTTTTCTTTTGTGGCTTTCGGGTCGTAGTATTCGGATTTTTTATCAAATTGAGTGGGGTCTGGAATGGCGGCGCGGCTGACGCTTGCAATTCCGGCAACGCCTGAAGGGTCGGCACTCGAATGGTAAATGAGCACAGCATCGCCGATCTGCATATCCTTCATCATGAAATTGCGGGCCTGATAATTACGCACGCCTTCCCACAGGCTTTTTTTATTTTTCCTGAGGTCATCGATTGAAAAAACGTGAGGCTCAGTTTTCATGAGCCAGAACGAATGATGTTGTTGATTACTTGAGTTCAATGCCGCTCATGACATCTGCGCTGGCGTTAAAAGCGGCAGCGATAGAAAACATGAAAAGTATGTATTTAACCGGCATTATGTATTTCTCCTTAAATAATCATTAAAATTTGGTTAGGATATAGTATGAAAAAATCGCAAAATAAAGGTCAAAATTATTCAAAAGAAGTTTATACAATTATAACCGGGGCTTCAGCGGGAATAGGCGCGGCAACCGCACTGGAACTGGCCAAAAAAAAGTGTAATCTGATTCTAACTGCGCGGCGACTAGACCGACTAAAAAAACTTCAGAAAGAGTGTGTTGATTTAGGTGCGGAAAATGTCCATATTTTTAAATTGAATGTGCAGAATAAAAAGGAAGTTGCGGGTTTGTTAGCGGCAATTTCGAAGAAAAAATTACAATTGAAAACTCTTATTAATAACGCGGGCCTTGCTAAAGGAGTTGAGCTTTTTCAGAACTCGGATACCGATGACTGGGACGAAATGTTCGAGACCAATGTAATGGGCCTGTTGTACATGAGCCGGCAGTTTCTGCCCGAGCTCATCAGGAACCGCGGCCATATTGTGAATATGGGGTCGGTCGCTGGCCGTCTGGTTTACGAGGGCGGGGCGGTTTACTGTGCAACCAAGTTTGCAGTCAGGGCCATCAGCGATGGGCTTCGAATGGATTTGAAAGGCACCGGCGTGAGGGTAACAAATATCGAACCGGGAATGGTAAACACCGAATTTTCAACAGTTCGCTTAGGAAATCAGCAGAAAGCGGATGCTGTTTACAGTGAGATGATGCCGCTATCAGCTAAGGATATCGCGAACGCTATTTTGTGGTGTTTGAGTCAGCCCGCTCATGTTAATATCAGCGAG
>JANPPN010000250.1:0-5471 GCA_031428535.1 Bdellovibrio sp.
TCTTATTTTTCAGTATTGAATGCCTACGAGGGCTTGTATCCATTCATATCAAGCGAGCAGATTTTGAAAGACCATCTCGAATTAAAGCAGTGCTTGAGAGCTCGTTTTGGGGATTTTCGACTATATTTATAAATGACTCCAAATTAAATATAAATGTATATGGAGTCAATATAATGGCCAGTTTGACTAATTCGACCATTTCTGTTAGACTTGTTTTATTAGGAGTATTTATGAAAAAAATTGCCGCGACATCAGCAAAAAATAATTTCGGTGAAATCCTGACCACCTCACAGCGTGAGCCTGTGGTGATTGAAAAAAACGGCAAGAATGTGAGTGTCGTTATTTCTTTTGAAGAATTTAAAAACTACCAAGAGACGGTTATTTCAGACAGATATTGGGGCGAGAAAGCAGAGAAAGCCACCAAAATGATTGGCAAAGCCAAGAGCGAGGAATTCTTTAAAGAGTTTGGGAAATAGTCAGCAATGTTCAACCTTGATTTTTCAGCACAGGCGATTAAATTTTTAAAGAAACTCTCTGGCAAACCAGCCAAACAAATTAAAAAGAAGATTGAAGAAATGCGGTCAAATCCTTATCCTCAGGATTCCGCCAAACTTTCTGGATACCCTTTCCACCGCACGGATTCGGGCGAGTATCGGATAGTGTATTTGGTTAATGGCGATACGCTTGAAATTAAAATTGTCGGAAAACGCAATGACGATGAGGTCTATAAAAAACTGGCGAGATCGCAATGGCGTTAGGTTTTTAGAGTGAAGTCTTATTTTTAAAAATTAAATATAAGATTCCAAATCCCACTCGGTAATAAAAAAACTAGCTAGCTAAAACAGCGGCCTCAAAAGAGGGCCGGCCTTCATTTTTTAGCTTTTGGTTTTTCTTTTCATCCTATGGCCAGGAGAACATGAAAACCAAAAAAAATAAGGGCTCAGTTTTTTAGACTAAACCTTGCAGTTTGCGGGGCTGGAAACGAGACGACCTCAAGATTGGTTTTGTGGGGTCTGGCTTTTTCCGATAGTTCGGTGAAAAGAGACAATTTAAGTTGATAAATGTCTCTTTTCACCACATACTTAAATCATGAATAAGCAACAGGAAACGAAGCTCAAGAAACTGGGTATCTTTACCCTGCCCCAGGCAGAACACCTTGGGCTGAGCCAACAGGAACTCTCACGGCTGGTGGCCGTAGAAAAAATCAAGCGAGTCTCCCGTGGGATTTACCTGCATCCAGAGGCAGATCTTGAGGCCGATGTTGGGTTTCAAATTGCCTGTGCGAAGTTTGGTCCAGAGGCTGCTATTGGTGGGCTCTCGGCACTCTTCCATTACAATCTGGCCGAACAAGTCCCGGGCCACACATGGGTGATGGTTCCCACCGAACGAAAAACTCGAGAGTCGGGTTACAAACTGATTCGCACCAAGGTCAGCCTTGATAGAGGCATCATCACCGAAAATGGCTATCGCATCGTATCGCTTGAGCGGGCTATTCTTGAGGGGCTAAAATTCATCACAAAAATTGGAGAGCGAACTGCCGTGAAAGCGGCCAGAGATGCCCTCGCTAAAGGACAAACAACTGAACTAAAACTTGGGAAGGCCGCCAAAGAGCTTGGTCTTGAATCTTTACTGACCAAGCATCTTGAGGTGATCGTTCCATGACAACAAAAGCAAAAGGCACTTCAGTTCGCCAAAAGATAACGGACCTTGCAACAAAACTCGATGTTCCCTTCCAGAATATCCAAACCGCATTCATGATCGAGCGATTAGTCTGGACCGTTTCTCCTATTTATACGATAATTAAAAGATGCCCGATCCAATTTTTGAAAACTCGCGTCTTGTAGAAATTTATGATTTTCTTGATGGAAAACGCGGGGACCTTGATCACTATATCTCGATTGCCAAAGAGCTGAAGGCTCAATCAGTTCTTGATGTAGGCTCCGGGACTGGATGTTTTGCGCTTCTGGCTATTGATCACGGCTTCCAAGTGACCGGCGTTGAACCAGCACAAGCTTCCCTTGATTGGGCACGTCGAAAGCCAAACGCCGATAAGGTGTGCTGGATTCATGGAGATGCACCAAACCTCCCCCCTTTGGCTGTAGATCTAGCACTTATGACGGGTAATGTGGCACAGGTATTCCTCGACGATAATTCTTGGGAATCAACTTTGATTGCGATCCGAAAAGTTCTAACCCCAAAGGGGCATTTAGTTTTTGAAGTCAGAGATCCAGCACTGAAAGCGTGGCTTGAATGGAATCGGGAAAAGACCTACCGACGCGTGAGTATTCCAGGCGTGGGATACGTTGAAGAATGGTGCGAATTGACGGATGTGTCGAAAGAGCTTGTGAGTTTTTGTTGGACTTATGTTTTTGAGACAGACGGCGCAACAATCAGATCCGACTCTACGTTGCGCTTCCGTGAACGAGAAGCATTTGAAATATCTCTCGTAAAATGTGGCTACAAGGTTAAAGAAGTAAGAGGCGCACCGGATCGCCCCAAGAAAGAATTTGTTTTCATTTCGACTTTGGCTTGAGTGTTGATCATTAACCCTACCTAAAGTTCAAGGCCCAGACACCAAAGCCTGCATAAATCTACAGGCATTTTTTATCTGTAAATCAAGGTCAGCTTTACTGATAGATCAAAAACTTATCAGAATAAAAAATTTATTTTACAATTAATTACGAATTTTATCGTGGCTGCCGCGAAATCGCAGTTAGGGATCTTGTCGTATTCGAAGTACAATCGGATGTTGAATTCGAATGGCACAAGTAAAAAATAAATTAAAACTAAACAACTTTTTTGATCAGTTTTTGCAAATCAGGAGACGTACGATCAACAAGTTCACCGGACACATGGCGATGAAGAATGCTGCCAATAAAGCAATAAATCCCGTTTCCACATCTTCCTTTAGAGGACAAGCAGAAAACCTTATCTGATCTGGTTTCTAAGAAAATTTCAAAAGTCTCTTTTTGAGACACTATTTCTTCAGTTTTCCAGCCGCAGTCTGGAGACTTGTTATGTCTTTTGTAACCAGCAATATTCAGTAATGCCGAGGCTTTACTGCTCGGCCGATAAAGCCGATAACACGACATGATCTTCAAAAATAAAATAGGCATGACATTTCAAGAAAATGAATTTTACGAATTATTGCAATTCGAATTAGAAGAAAACTTCGAGCAATATTTTTCTCAATTTATTCATTTTTATTTTGAACGCACGATAGATAAAAGGATTAAGATTACCGAAATGCTTCACTTCAATAGCTCAATAGAAATGGATCAAAAAAGCCGCTCCCTCATCGAAAAAAAAGAGTGGTTCGAAATATCTCAAAAACACAACCACTACAATTTACTGCTTTGTCGTTTTGATAGAACAGGTGTCATCTCTTTAATTTGGAAAGAGTCAACACATAGACAAGAATGGAAACATGGCTGGGCTGATGAAAGACCCTATCTTGGGCCAATGACACGTGAAGAAATTAGGCAAGCAGTAATAGAACTTAGCGGTTGTTTTGATAATCAAATGGAACTTCAAAAATTAAGATCTAAAAAAGCCGCTTAACTGAAATTCTTCAATTAAAAATCTTGATGGCGATTTATGATTCAATGATTCAATGATTCATTTACTAAACGATGGGCACTTGCCGCTAATCCATCCCAGACATGCTTTAACTCTAAATCAAAGCTCAACGCAATTTTTTTTCCATGATCATCATAGTCGTGCATAAATAGTATTTTATCGTTCTCGCTAAAATAGAGTTTTACAAATTCACGACTTCGTTCGATTCGATATGTTCGGATTAGTAGATCCTTAAGTTCCGAAAATCCGGACACGATTTCTCTCTGCTGCACTTTAAATTCCTTTCGAGTGGAAAGATGTTTAAAATTGCAAAAGTTGAACTCACTTGAATTTTCACATGACCAAGTTAAGCAACATCATTTAATTTCTGAGGCTGTTTCAAAACCCTTCTCTTTCTTTACAGCTTAAAACAATCAGAGTCGTAGTTTGACATGACGTCAATCCGGGGGTTTGAAATTGCATCAACCATGTATTTAAAAAAATTGCGCTGGATCATTCAATGTAATTTTAAAGGAGCATAAAACGATGATCGCTGTTAATTTGTATCATTTTGTTTTAAAATTTGGATTTTTACTAGCCTTTGAGGGCCAGTTGAAATAGTGCATTTTGCTGATGATGGGTAAAGCCGCCGAAAAATCGCAAAAAGGAATTATATCGTACTCGAAATCGACTAAATCTAACCGCTTTTGCGACTGAATAAACCGGCCTCAACCAACTTCTTCACCTCTTGAATGTTAATCAGTTGTTCGGTGATATATAGGTGTAGGATGTGGGCTATAAATGTTTGATAAGGCATGCCGGCTTTATCCGCCAGAGATCGAAGTGATTTCATATCGTTTTCATTCATGCGAATGTTGGCACGTGCACTTTTAAGATCACGCAAAGTTTCTAAAGCTTCTGCTTTGATTTTTTTTTGCTGTGTTACAGTCGGCTTTTTAAGTTTGCTGTAATCAATACCGTCTTCGATGCCTTGCTCGTAAGAACTCAATTTCACTTTTTTCGGGTTGTATTGCTTCGCCATAATCACCTCTTATATTTGCGTGCTGGGTAAACGGTTATAAGCCAACGAACTGAACCTCTGACCTCGTACGGAATGACATGCGGATAATCATTAATCAGAACAATGTAAATCCGTTGTCCGACATGAACAGAGTTTTCATCATCCGCAAGAACGCCATGCTTACTCATTGCTAAAACTGCGGCCTCAAAAGAGGGCCGGCCTTCATTTTTTAGCTCTTGGTTTTTCTTTTCATCCCACTTGAAAGCCATATACCCATAGTATGCCTAATGTGTGCATAAATCAAGTAAATAGTCAGGCCGGTTATGAATGCCACCGTTGATCAGACAGGTTTCATGCCAAAGTTCAAAGAGAAAATTAATTAGGGCTGGCAAGTGTAATTGGCATTGACGAGCATTTTTTTTATCGAAGAAATGGTTATGTTGAATATGCTACGGTCATCACGGATATGAATCATCACATCAGATCTGCGATCATGAAAATAATTGTGCATAAAATTGAAATTAAACCGAACGGTTTTGAAATCTTTTTTAATGTCGGCGAAAATCATTACAAAGAGGCGTTGGGGCTTCGCCCTGGCGCCTCTTTTTTTGTTTCAACTGATTATAATGGCCATAAAAACAAAAAGCCCTCGGTCGAATTATCAACCGAGGGCTTAGAATTTATTGGAACTGTGTTTAATGGTCTTTACGCGACACGAAATCTGAAGTTTTTCAGTTCGAGTCGCTTGACGAATGGTGGCTCGGGACGGAATTGAACCGCCGACACAAGGATTTTCAATCCTCTGCTCTACCAACTGAGCTACCGAGCCAGGCAAATTGCGAAATAGAAAATTATCGAGTACCATAGATTTAGTCAATATATCTGTGCTATT